>JALNVY010000017.1 GCA_023231165.1 Syntrophales bacterium
ATTATCGAAATAGATGCCGGACGGACTGTCGAGATCGTCGTCCTGAAAGGTCAGGAGCTTAAAGTAGCGGGCGGCAGTCGCACGAAACAGATGTCATCGAAAACTCAATAAAAAAGGAGGCCGTAATGCCCATTTATTCCAATTATATTGCTATTTTGTCGATCCTTGCGGTTCTGGTTTGCCCCTCTTTATGCCGTTCAGCAGAGGATTTCAGCACCGTTAAAAAGGCGCTGGAAGGAATGAAAATCGACTCCATCAGATATGTCGACGGGTTGGAGATGTACGAGGTTGTGACCAACACCCAGGCGGCCTATCTGACGAAGGACTTGCGCTACTTTATTGTTGGCAGGGTGTTCGACCTTAGCACCAAGCGTGATCTGACTACAGAGAGAATAAACAGTCTGCGCCATATCGACTTTTCCACACTCAACCTGAAAAACGCGATCAAAATGGGAACCGGCAAAACATCCATAGCGGTCTTTACCGACCCGGATTGCGGATACTGCAAGAAACTCCACGGGGAATTGAGTAAGCTCAAGGATGTCACGGTGTATATATATCTATATCCGCTGGCGTCGTCGAACAGCGAAGCGAAAACCAAGTCGGCTGCGATCAGGTGTGCCAACGATAGCCTGTCCGCGATGAACACGGTTTTTTTGGGCAAAAAACCATTCAAGCCCGCCGGCAAGCCGACGGCAGCTTGTATGACCATCATTGAGGAGAATATCCGTTTCGGTAAGGAGCGAGGCATAAATGCAACTCCAACGGTAATCCTGGAAGACGGGCGAGTCGTTCCCGGCTACAAGAGTGCATCCGACTTAACCGCCATTATCAACAAAAAAGAGGCGAAACAATGAGTATGAGAACTATTGTCCTGTTGACGGTGATATTCGTGTCGCTTCTGGCTGTTTCTGGATGCTCACCGAAGTTTGCGTGTTCCGATGACATCTACTCTGGTGAGCCGCGATGCAGTTCCGTGAGTGGCATGTACAACACCAAGATGCGTGGTGCGGTAGATACTAGTGTGAAAAAGAAAGATTTAGAAGAAGCGCCGATTCAGAAACTTGTCCCGAAGCAGGCCACGAAATCGGATCAGGGAGTTGATATCCTTAAAAGTATGAACTATGCCGCAAAAGTGCCTATTCGCGTCCCACCGAAGATCATTCGCATTTGGATTGCGCCATGGGAGGACTCAGACGGAGATCTACATCAACCTGGCTACATTTTCAGCGAAATAAACGATAAGCGGGGCCGGTGGTTGTTTGGGGAAAAGGAAACAACAGGTTCGCAACCCATGTTGAAGCCAATTGAGCGGGTTCAGGACGACTCAGCGAACCAAAAACAGGGACAGGAGAAGCCGGAGAAGGAAAGCAAGCCACCCGTTAACAAGCAGCAACCTACACTAAAGCTGAAGTGATACTAAGCCGAGAGCGCTTCAGGCCCTCCGGAACGCTCCACCGATTCAAAGTTCATTCAAGGCACGGAAGTAATACTATTCAAAATACACAAGAGGAGGAGAAACAATGCTGAAAAATATCTTTACCGGGATTTTCACGAATGACTCGATCTTTGTTCCCACCGCTTTATTGCTGTTATGGGCGTCTGCTGTCTGGGCTGGTACGGGAGGGACGGAGTTTACTGACCTGTACACGACGATTCAGGGCTGGTCGCAAGGCTATCTGGGCAAAACGATTGCTATAGGCGCTTTCATTGTGGGGATGGGTATCGGTATCGCCCAACAGTCCATCATGGCGATCGCATTGGGTATCGGATCAGCGATGGCTGTGCAGTATGCCCCAAACATCATCGACTCTATGGTTACGGCCCTGATTTAACATGGTGGCAGAATTTGACACAAAATGGGAAAGCTCGATGAATATACCGTAATTGTCATTGATGACCAGGGCTGCGAGCTTGCGCCTTGCCGTCCCGCCCGCGCAAGGCTCCTGCTGCAAAAGGGCCATGCGCAAATGTTGAGCCAGCATCCATTCACGCGATACAGCTACTCAAAGAAAGGAGAGGCGATGGAGACGTTAAGAGCGTCAAAGACAATGCTTAACCGGCAGCCGTTCTCGGAGTTGCTGCCCTACCTTGCCTACAACGACAATAGCAAGGCGTTCATCCTCGACTATGGTGTTGGCTTCGTCTATGAGTGTAGTCCCCTGCCCTATCCAAGTTCCGGTGCGGTGTCAACTCTGAGGGGTTTATTTGAGTCGGCGTTTCCGCCGGGAACATCGCTTCAAGTAACCATTTATACATCCAGACAAATTGGTCCGCACCTCGATTCCTACATAATGTTTAGGGAGAACACGCACGGCAATTCCATATTCACCGATCTGGCCCGGCAGCGTTCGGAGTTTCTGCAATCCGGCGTGGACAGGTCTTTGTTCAAGGGCTGCGATATAAGGGTCAGAGAATTCCGGTTGCTCGTTTCGGCATTGGTGCCCTGTGCGCATACCCCGCAGGCTATCGACAATATCCTGAAAAATACGCTGCCTACAATGAAGGAAAGCGTTTACCAGGCCCTGAATACAGCAGGCCTTGCCCCTATAGACGTTGGACCGGAAGAACTGATCAACACGTTGAGTGAATTGCTGAATCCAGGGCATTTCCGCAACGACGCCCTCCGTTACGATCCTCGGCTACCAGTGAAGAACCAGATAATTTATGCGGACAACGAAATCAAGGTGGAAAAGGACTGTCTTATCGTTGACGAGTATCATGTCAAGAGCTACACAGTGAAACAATATCCCCGCGAATGGGATGTGTCGAGTATCATCAATTATACCGGTGACCTGTACCAAAACGTAAAGCAGATTGGGTGCCCTTTCATGATTACCATGAACTGCGAGTATCCCGATCCGGTTGGAGCGCGACGCGATATACAGAAAAAGTCCATGATGGCTAGTTATCAGGCTTTTGGACAATTTGCGAAATGGCTTCCCCAGACGGCGATGAAGAAGGAGCAGTTCGATTTGTTTAACATGGCTCTGGAACACGGCGAATCTCCCTTTTTTGGGTATATGAACTTGTTCCTTTATGCTCAGGACGAAGCCGAGGCATCCGCGATGTCAGGCATTTGTCAGAGTCTTTACCGGGGCATGGGGTTCATCTTGCAGGAAGACACATATATCATGTTGCCTCTGTTTTTGCAGTCTCTTCCCATGTCGTACCAGGCGTCGATGCAAAAAGACCTGCGTAGGCGAAGAACCTTCACAACCTCGAACGTATCCGAGCTTGCGCCGATGCAGGCCGATTGGAAGGGCGCAGGCCGTCCTGTTATGTCCCTTGTCAGCCGTCGCGGGCAGCTTCAGTTTATAGACATATTCAGCAACCGTCGAGGTGGCTTCTCAGGGGTCGTATGCGCGAGCACGGGAGCGGGCAAGTCGTTCTTCATTAACGAGATGATTGTATCATATCTTGGCCTGGGGGCGAAGGTGTGGGTGATTGACGTCGGCAGAAGCTACGAAAAGCTGTGTTCGTTTTTGGATGGAGACTTCCTGGTGTTCGATACCCAGTCTAGCATCAACGTAAACCCGTTCACGTCCATCGTTGACATCAACGAGGAAATGCCCATGCTCAAAGCAATAATCGCTCAAATGGCATCGCGTAATCCTCTCGACGATCTATCCATGGCGAATCTTGAAGAAGCAATAAAGGTAAGCTACTCAGAGAGAGGTCAAGCGACAACCATAACCAATATAGCTGATTATCTGTCCCAAAAAGAGGATCCCCGGCAGGTGGACCTCGGCAAAAAGCTCTTTCCCTACACGGCTTCCGGATCATACGCATCCTTTTTCGAGGGGCCAAGCTCGTTTTCCCCGAAACAGGGTTTTGTAGTTCTGGAATTGGAGGAATTAAAATCGAAGAAGGATCTTCAGGAAGTGGTTCTGCTCACGCTGGTCTATAAAATTCAGCAGGACATGATGGTGCGGGGCGAGAACAAGCTGGTCATTATTGATGAGGCGTGGGATCTACTTACCGGCGGCAATACGAGTCAGTTCATGGAGACCGGCTATCGCCGGTTCAGGAAATACGGTGGAGCATGTTTTTCGATCACCCAGAGCATAAACGACTTCTATAAGATTCCAGCTGGCGTGGCGATCATGGAGAACTCCGATTATTTGTTTCTACTCAGGCAGCGTCCTGAGAGCATCGAGGCGTTGAAACAGTCACAGAAAGTGTCGATTTCGGAGGGGATGTACGAACTGCTAAAATCGGTACATACGGACACTGGCAATTATTCAGAAATATTTTTGTATACTCCGGACGGCATAGCCATTGGCCGCCTTGTGGTGGACCGCTTCACACAGCTTTTATACACGACGAAGGCCGATGAGTACATGGCACTCAAGCAGTTGACCGAAGGTGGAATGTCTATTCGAGACGCGATCCTTGAAACAATAAAAACAGAGCAGGCTCGGCAGTAGGCAGTACCATCCGCGGAACTGACACAAGGAAGGGCTTTTCAATATGACAGCATCATTTATCGTAGCGTCCCTGGCGCTGACTGCAGCTCTGGGTTCAAGTCAAACTCCTTACGTTTATCCTTCCCAAACCGCAACCTATGCGGAGGGTATGGTCTACGTGATGTGCGATGACGGCCCCGCTCCAACACCCAAGCACACAAGGCCGTCGCAGCAGTTCGTCCGTCAGGGCATTCATCAGTCTCAAGTAGCGAACCAATCTGGGACACCGTTCAGACTGGACCCGAGCAAGATTCTTCCCCCGAAGCCTAAACCGCCACAGACGATCCGGGGAACCCTTTATTTCGAGTACAATTCATCAAGTCTGCCTCAGTGCGACAAACTGAGGCTGGCTGAGCTTAGACAAGCAGCAGCGGCGCCAGGCGCCAAAGTAACTATCACGGGCTATACGGACAAGCGGGGAAAGAAGCGTTACAATGACCGGCTTGCCCTGTTGCGAGCTAATTCGGTCAGGAAGTACCTCGGCCTCGGTAAGGAAACCGCTGTTATCGGTAAGGGAAAGTGCTGTTACTTGGATGAATCCCATGAAGGGAAAGACAGGCGGGTGGAAGTGGTAATCGAAAGGGAGGCTCAGAAGGTGCAGAAGGCAACTGTTGTTACGCACGAGCCAAATCAGAATGTCGCTACGGTCAAACCTATGAAGGACGAAAAGAGCGAGGAAGGCATCGACGATTAACGCTGACGTGTTCACGAAAAAGTCACCAACACCGGAATAACAATTCTTGCGTGGTAAAAGTGCAAAGGCCGGATGGGGAAATTACCCTGTCCGGCCTTTTTATGCCCGATACGAAATCACACGAAGTAGTACATAAACGGATACCCCATATCGGGCGATTGGATTGCATCCTATTTTTCCCTCAAAAGACAAATTCTATAAGGAGGAACGTAAGGTAATGGCATATGTATGGAGGAAACTGTTGTTATTCGTGCTGTCTGTTCTGCTGGTTGTAACTGCGGCAGGCAGCGCCTGTGCGTTTAATATATACGGCTCCACAACGGCTTACGAAGGCGATACTAAAAACTACTATGCCTCCGGCTATGCCCCGGCAGACGATTGTTGGCTCTGGGTCGGCTCAGGTACTTCTACTAAAATGAATTGCGGTGCAAATTATCCCGTTACCTTCCCATCGCCGGGAACCTATACCATAAATGGAAGCAGTAAGGACAATGGGACCGGCGCCACTTGGAATGGCATCCCAAGGGTCGTCACGGTTTCGGCGAGACCCGCCCCGACAGTCACACTGGCCGGTCCCACAACGAGTTATACAGGGGAGACGAAACAATATACGGTAACTCACAATTCGAATATACCTGTAACGATTGCATGGTCGGTCGATGGCACAGTGATCTCTGGATCTACCGGCTCCTCAGCTGACATCCCATTCGCGACAGCGGGCAGCTATAATATAGCTGTCACTGTATTTCCGACCGGGTATCCCGGTTCAGTCTCAACAACAACTAAGACGGTAACAGTGACGCCCCCTGCCCCGACGGTAACACTGGCCGATCATACAACGGCTTATGTGGGTGATACGAAGCAATACTCAGTTACTCACGATTCGAGTTATCCTGTAACAATTTCGTGGACGCTTAATGGCACTGTGATTGAAGGAGCTACCGGCACATCGGTTGACATCCCCTTTGCGACGGCAGGCACTCAGAGTGTAGGTGTTAAAGTCTATCCTACCGGGTATCCCACTGTGGTCTCAACGAAAGCTACTTCAGTAGTTGTTTCAGAATATCCCGCACCCGTAATCACGATGACCGGTCCCACAACGAGCATCGCAGGGGAAACGAAGCAATATTCGGTAACTCACAATTCGAGCATACCAGTAACAATCTCGTGGACGCTAAATGGCACTGGGATCGATGGAGTAGTTGGAACTTCGGTTGATATTCCTTTCCCAACTATGGGCACTCAGAACGTAAGCGTCACTGTATTTCCGATCGCTTACCCCAATTCAAAGGCGACGGGTTCAAAAGTGGTAACTGTCACAGCCCCCCCCGCACCCACGATCACGATGGCCGGTCCCCGAACGAGTATCGAAGGGGAGGCGAAACAATATACGGTGACTTACCATTCGATTTATCCAGTGACAATCGAATGGTCACTGAATAACACTGTGATCGATGGAGCAGATGGAACTTCGGTTGACATTACCTTTGCAACGGCGGGTACTCAGAACGTAGTCGTTAAAGTATACCCTACTGCGTATCCCAATTCTTCCAAGACGGGGTCAATTCCGGTAGTGGTTTCGGCATATCCTGCCCCCACGATTGCGCTGGCCGGTCCCAGAAAGAGTGTTGAAGGTGAGACGAAACAATATTCGGTTACTCACAATGCGAGTTTACCGGTGACGATCGCCTGGTCACTCAATGGCACGGTGATCGAGGGTGCTATCGGCACTTCGATTGACATTCCCTTTGCGACGTCAGGAAATTCTACCGTAGCAGTAACCGTATATCCAACGGCATATCCCAATTCAGAAAGAACGGAGACTATTCCGGTAGTGGTCACGGAATATCCTAAAGCCACGGTCTCAATTGAGGGTCCCAGAACGAGTACGGCAGGCAATACTGAACGATACACGGCTACTGTCGGTTCGAACGCTCCGGTAACAGTCGAATGGGATGTCAATGGCACCAAGTACCAAGGCAATCAGATTGACGTTCCCTTTGCAACGGTGGGCAGCTATGACGTGGTTGTTACCGCATATCCTACGGCGTATCCCAAATCTGCCGGGACAAGCCAAATTACGGTAGTGGTTATGACTGTCAGAGCGCCGCTGGTTTCGATCTCATCTATCAAGAGTGGTTTCGTTGATACTCCGATAAACCTTAGTGCAACGGCAAAAAGCATGAGCCCAGGCGTACCTCTGGTGGTAAAGTGGGATCTTCCTGACGGAACAAGCGTTAATGCCTTAACCACGACATACACACCGCGCTTGGAAGATTTGGGCAAAGCCACTTTTAAATTTACCGCGTATCCTGAAGAGTATCCTGATAACAAGAAAGAGGCCGTGGTAATAATACCGATAACGCAATACGAGTTTCCCACTTTCACACTCAAAAATTACACCAAAAACACAGGCATAGTGCCCTGGACAGTGGTATACGCCGCGAACGCGAACCTCCAAGGCATAACAACCGAGCAGCTCAGTTATACGTGGGACATGGGTGAAGGAGCGGTTATGCCGAACAAGAACAAAGCTACTTACACCTATACTCAACCCGGGACCTATACGGTTTCGTTGACCGTCGCTGACACGAGAGGAAACAGTTCTGTTGTCACGGATGAGGTAACTGTAACGTCAGTCTCCCCGATTTCTGTTGATTCCATCACAGTGAAAGGCACGAACAAATACATGAGGTCTCCGGTAGTCGGCATCTTCAAAACGACAGTTTCCGGAGGCAATCCGAGGATAGACCGGTATACGATCTACGCATGGACGGTTAATGATCAGCCGGTGGGACGGAATTCGAGTACGGCGACCTATACTTTCACAGAGCCTGGGACGTATACCGTCGGGCTTACGGTGACATCGAAGAGCGGGCTTACGGGTTCAGGAACAGCGACGGTTGTGGTCAACGAGAATACACCGCCGGAATGTTCGATAGAAGCCACAGATTATCCGGATAGGAAGTACACGAAGCTGCTGGCGAGCTGTACTGATTCTGATGGCAGGATTAAGGAGTTGAGTTGGGCTCTCGGAAACGGCCAGACAAAAAATACCGGTACCGTGTACGCCACTTACGCGGAGAGCGGAACCTACAAGGTATCATTGACCGCCACCGACGACTCTGGTGGTACAGTGACAGTCAGTCAGGACGTAACGGTTCAAAGATAACATTCGTAAATATCCAGGAGAGTTTTCTGGAGGACAAAAGTGCAAAGGCCGGATGGGGAAATTATCCTGTCCGGCCATTTTTATGTGTCCTGCCCTATACTTGACCTGACAGTTAATGTCAAAATAAGTCATGTCTTGATTTTATCTATCCTTATCTGAGCCTTTGAATTTGCCAAAGTACCATCACCTTTTTGAAACCAACATGAGAGGCCTCTAATTGATGCTTGTAGCAGCTTACAGGCCATAATTCTCAGGCTCAAGGATAGAAAAATGGAGTATGGCTGTTACGTATCTACAAAGTTGCACTTGGCTATGTTACTGAAAATCAATGATAACCATTTGAAAGTCAGTATCGCATCCTTTTAAAAAGATGAAAATGCACATTATTATACTGTCCAGCTTTTGGAAGAAGGTCAATAACAATTAGATCATGTTTTTATCCAATCATATAGAAATTATTGACTGAGATACATCCCCAGGGGGAAAAGGTAGCGAGAATATCAGCTACGTCCCCTCAAGTGCCTTCAGTTTGGCTCGTAGCGCCTTTTCCCTGACAAAGCGTTCGGTAACGTCTCGGAGCACCGCGACTACCCACTTGATCCGGGCACCGCCATCCTTCAAGATCTGGATCGAAAACTCGATGGAAAGCTCTCGACCGTCTTTATGGCGTGCGGGCACGGTGAGCAGTTGGCCTTTATCGTAATGAGTAATACCTGTCTCCATTACTTTTTTCCATCCTGCCAAGTGTCGTGCTTGAAGACGCTCCGGGATGATGAGGTCCATAGACCTCCCTAGTGCTTCAGCGGCAGAAAAGCCGAAGATACGTTCCGCCCCCTGGTTCCAGTACTGCACTGCACCATTACGGTCGGAGACTAGTATGGCGTCCGGGGAACCATCAAGGATACGTCTAGGTAAATCATCAGGAATTATAGTCATGGAACCTCCTATAAACGGGCCTAATCAGGCCCTAAAATTAACTCATAATCAACATTATCTTAAGCTTCTTTAAGGTGTGCACCGATTATTGGGATACTCATCTCGATCATGAAGATGTTATTTTGATTTTGGAAGTTTCACCACCAGAAATCGTGCTGTCGTTTCAGATTCGTTATACACACGGTGCGGAATATCAGCCGGGCTTTCAATAATTGAATCAGCGTAAACTTTCTCCCTTTCATCACCGATTTCAATTGTAGGTTCACCCTCAAGAACATAAAAAAATACATCGACCGGTGTTTTATGCGATAGAAGACTTTCACCCGGATTTAAGGTCATATGGATAACTTCCGCATCAGGCGATCCGAATATTTTTTTTGCCTGTATTTTGTGAGGATTTTTAAATGCAGTTTCCTCTGACACGCGTGTAATTTTCATTTTGTACTCCTTTCAGTAATCAGTATCCTCATTTTACTTCCCATTTATCTATTTCAAATATTTTGAATTAAATTCATGAAGCTGTTTGTGCAGCTCTTCATGTTTACCTTTTCCGATAACATCTTCTTCAAATTTCTCGAATGATTCAATCAGCTCTCTCTGTTTTGCATCAGAGAGTTTTGCGTCACCCATCGGGAATAAAACGTTGTTCTCTTTTTGTATATGTGCCCGCATCAAAGATATATATCCCCTTGCAGATTTGCCAAACTCATCTTTCCTGAACGCCTTATCTGTCGTAGATTCCTGCATCTGCCTGATAAAATCTCTGCCCATCGTATGTTCTGCAAGCATTACAGCGATCGGACCGTTATCTGCTGGTATTCCTGCCTCTTTTAGAGCGGGGAATAGAAAGCCTTCCTCTTTTCCGTGATGGCACTTGTCGGCGAAAAGTTTAAGGAAATCAATTAAATCAGTAATATCCTTAATGAGGACATCCTTTCGTGATTCAACCATGTTACATATCTCTTCCAGTACTTTTAGGGAGAACAGAATCGCCTCATGTTCATGCATTAAATCCTGACTTGCTCTTTCCATAATTTCCTCCTCCTTTTCATAGCAATGTTATTGGGGAAAATCTTTTTTGAACAGCGATCGCCAACGCTTCAAACCCGATGTTGCGTCCTCGAATATTGTGTAAAATATGGGCACATATATCAAGGTGAGAAAAGTGGCCACCATTAGTCCGCCAATGGCGACCACCGCCAGGGGGGATAATCTTTCCAGCCCGATCGCCTGCTCAAGAGCAATGGGGATCATTCCCACCGCCGTGGCAAAGGCGGTCATCAGGATCGGCCTCGTCCTAATCCGGACGCTTTCCCGAATCGACTCCAGCGTAGATGCCCCTTCTTTTTTGGCGATTTCAATGAAATCGATAAGGAGGATGGAGTTTTTTACTACGATACCCGCCAGAAGAATTACACCCATAAAAGAGGCCAGGGACTGCTGCTTCCCGACAATCAAGAGCGACCAGATGGCGCCGATCAAGGCCAAGGGGATGGCAGACATGATCGTCAAGGGATGAATGAAGGATTTGAAGGCCGGGACGAGGGAGAAGTAGAGGAGGACCATGGCGATTACCAGAGCCGACATGAGGGCGGTAAATGACTCCTGTGACTGTTTGGCGTCACCTTCCTGGGAGATACGGTAACCGGGGGGCAGAGACAGATCTTTCAGGGCCTTGCCGACATTGTCCATAATATGGGATACAGGCGCCTTCTCTCGATATCCGTATATATCGATGCTGTTCTCCATCCCCTGGCGAGTTAGGAGCATGGGCATATAAACAGTCTTAATGACGCCTAGGGCGGAGAGGGGAACCTCCCCTCCGGGGGTGTGAATCTTCAGGTCGAGAAGAGTGGAAACGCTGTCCCGATATCGTTCTCCATAGCGGACGCGGATAAGAAACCCATCTTCGCCGGGAATCCGGAAAACAGACGCCGCGCCTCCCTGGACTGCCGCCTGTACTTGGGCGGAGATCTCCTTTGGGGAAACGCCGAAGTAAGCGCATTTATCACGGTCAGCAATAAAATTTACCTCTTTTTTATCAGCGGTCCAGCTCAGTGATGCGGATTTCAGACCTCCCGCCCCTTCGAGACGGGTTTTGACATCGCTGCCGATCGCCGCAAGAGTTCGCCAATCCGGGCCGGTAACCATCACATCCACTGTCGCCCGGATGCTGGACAGTGGTGTCGCCCCGTAATCGAAGACATCTACGGACTTCAGCCCCGGCAGCTTCAGAAAGCCTTCCCGCATATTGTTTTCAATCTGCCAGATACTCTGGCGCCGGTGAAACCGGTCTATCAGGTTTACTGTAATATTGCCCTGCTGGGGGTTCTTGCCGCTGCCAAAAGAGATTACGCCCGATTCCGATCCGAGTGTGGAGCTGATGGCAACCAGTCCCTCCTGCTTCTGGATGACAGACTCCATCTGTTGCAGCAACTGCTTTGTTTTAAAGAGGGAAGAGTTACTGTCGGCCTCGAAGTTGATCTTGATGATCCCGGTGTCCATGGGCGGCATGACATTCTGCCCCACGAGGGGGCGGATGAATTTGTTGGTGACGATGAGGAGGGCAAAGGCGATGGCAATGAAAATAAAACGATGCCGGATGGCGATGTCCAAAGCGTCGAGAAAAAAATCACGGATCATGCCGATCAGATAGTCACTTCCCCTCTTGACGGTTCGTTCCAGGCGGTTGGCTTGTTGCCCTCTTTTCAGGAGATAAGGGGCGAGGATGGGGATAATCGTGACAGAGACGATATAGGAGGCGATCAGGGCAATAGACAGGGAGAGGGCCAGGGGCCGAAAAACAGTCTGGACGTAACCACCGATAAATATAATGGGGACCAGGACGACAACGGTGGCATAGGTGCCGGAAAAAATGGCCAGCATCACCTCCTCGGTGCTCCCGGCGACGATGTCTCTAATATCCCGTCCCTGGGCATGGTAGTGCCGTTCGATGTTCTCGATGACGACAATGGCGTCGTCGAGGAGCATGCCCACGGCCAGGATGACTCCGGTCAGGGTGACCATGTGAAATTCGAAACCGAACAACCACATGAAGGCGAAGGTGATCAAATAAGTAAAAGGGATGGAAACGGCGACCAGTGTCACCGTCCGCAGGTTGCCAAGGAAAAGGAAAATCACGATGATAGTGATAATGATGGCATCGCGGAGGGCGTCCAGCATATTATCGACGCTACGCTTGATAAGATCTTTTTGGCTGTAGCTGATCTCAAAATGGATATAAGGGTATTTTGCCTGTAGGAGGGGGATGGCGTGTTCGGTTGCCGCAATGGTGTCCAGGGTGCGGCCAGTCTGTCCCCTCAGGATATTGACGCCGATGGCCTCCTTGCCATTTCCCCGATACGCCGACTGGGGTTCCTGGACACCCCGGTCGATCTCCGCCACATCCCGCAGGTGGATGATCCCGCCTTCCTTTCTGCCGATCACGAAGTTTCCCAATTCCTCCGTGGTCTTGACCTGACCTTCGGTCTTGAAAATGTACTGCCCGTCTTTGCGGATGATCAGTCCCTGGGGAATGTTCTGATTCTGAACGGTCATAGCCGCCATAACGTCATTCAGGCTGAGGCCAAAGTGGTTGAGCCGGTCCGGATTCACCTCAACACGGACCTCTGTCTGGGCGCCGCCGAAAACCTCTACATTGGCGATTTCGGGGATGCGCAGGAGATCCTCTTTAAGTTGATTGTCTGCCGCTTCCCGGATTTTCTTGAGATCTGCCGGGGAGCCGGGGGTTGGAGACAGTGCTAGGGTCATAGTCGGCTGGGACGCCTGGCTGATCTTGAAGATCTGAGGGGGACGGATATCTCTGGGAAGCCGGGCGCTGATCTTACTCAGGGCGTTGGCAGCGTCGGTGGCTGCGGCATCCAGCCCTTTTTCATACTCAAACTCGGCATTGACGACGGACACCTCATCTTTGGATATTGAGCTGACCCGCCTTACCAAGTCGATTGTGGCGAGTTCCTTCTCCACGGTGCGGGTGATATCCGCCTCGATATCGGTGGCTGCCGCCCCGGGAAGAACCGTGATAACACTGATCTGGGGGCGGTCCGTATCGGGGAAAAGATTGAATGGCATGTTACGATAGCCGATAATTCCCGCAACGGAAAGGAGAAGCACCACGGAGAGGACCAGGTGGGGTTTCCTTATATAGGATTCCACAAATTTCATGGCTTGGCCTTGGTTCCCGGAAGCTGGATTTTGGTTCCTTCACTCAAGCTGAGGAGCCGGTTCTCCTGTCCCACAATGACCGTATCGCCTGCCTTGAGATCACCACTGACCACGGTTTTTCCGCCTCCCACGCCCAGAATTTGCACCTGGCGGACATGGACGACATTATTCACGGCAACTAAGATGAAATTGCCCCGATCGCTTCTGACCAGGGCGTTTTCGGGGACAATGAGTCCCGAAACCGTTGCCGCGACCAGATCAACCCCGACAGTTGCACCGGAGGGTAGATTGAAGGGTGTGGTGGAGAGAAGAATTTCGATGGAACCGAGCAGGTTTCTGCCCACGGCGGGATAGACCCGGGTGACTGCCGCCGCCAAGGTTTGATCACCGCTCCGTAGATAGACCCGGGCGCCGTTTTTTATGCTGCCGATTTCCTCTGCCGGAAGCTGGACAATGACCCGGTAGGGAGATACCTTTTCGATGGTGAGGATTGGTTTGCCGGGAATGGCCATGTCCCCGGGTTCGTTCCACCGTTTCGTCACGACGCCGCTGAAGGGGGCAATTATGTTGGCGTATTCTGTTTGGGTTCGGGCAGCCGAAGCATTACGTTTCAGACCCTTGATGCTCTCCTGTAAGGCGTTCATCGTGGCTTGCGATCCTTCGTAAGCCGCCTGGGATCGTTCCAGCGCCTCCTGGGAAATGGCGCCGGCCTGATAGAGCGTTTTATCACGTTCATAGATTGACTTCTGTGTTTCATAGGCGCTCTTGGCCCCGGCCAGCCGCTCTTGGGAAGATAAATGTTCTGCTCCGACGGCCCCGGCTTTATCGAGGAGTTCACGACTATCGATCGTCGCTACCCTTTCACCTTCCCGTACTCGATCCCCTTCCCGTTTGGCTATCATCAGGATGTTCCCTGAGATTCTTGGGGAAAGATCACTTTTCATCAGTGGTTCAACGGCTCCCAGGTAGTGCCTGGTTGCCTCGATCTCCCCGCTTTTCACTTCCGCCGTTTCCACCGCTGATGTGTGGACCTGTGGTTTGGGAAGGGCGCTGATTTCATGTTTGCGCTTCAATACAAAGAAGACAGCGCCGATGATCACGATGATCACAACGATCGTGAATATTTTAGTCTTTCTTTTCATTGCAGATAGTCCTCCAATGCTCCGGTGGCCTTGCGATAGGCAACGACAGCGGCGTTGTAGTCGAAGAGGGACTGGGAGTAGTTGGCCGCGGCTGTGACATAGGCAGCCTCGGCTAAAAGCATATCTACTACGGCCCCGGCGCCGCTTTTATAACGAAACTCTTCGATACGGAAAGATTCCTGGGCTTGATCCACCACCTGACCGGACGTCAGAACCCTGTTGCGGCTCTCCTTTATAGCGGAAAGGGCGCTTTGAATTTCGAGCCGGAGCTGATTTTCGACGGTCTGGAGATGCTTCTGCGCCTTGTCCTCCAGGAGTCGTTCCCGGGCGATGTCGGCATACAGGGATTTGTCAAAAAGAAACATATTCAGGTTGACGCCTGCGATCCAGTTTGCCTCGTCGTAGGCAGGCCTAAATCCGTATTGATCCCCGTAACCGGCAAAGGCCCCCACGGAGGGTAATAGTTTTCCTGTGATGATACTGCGGGTGAGCTTGGCATCCTCAACAGCCCTCGTTGCCAAGAGGTATTCCGGCCGTTTTTCCTTGGCCCGTTCCATCGCTTTGGCCGTATCAGGGGTGAATTCCTCTGCCCTCAGTTCATCAGTGAGGGTGAGAGGTTCCGGAGGTCCGTGCATTTGTCTGTTCATGAGATACTGGAGTGTTTCCGACGATACTTCGATGGCCTGATCCAGAGAAAGGAGCCGCTGTTTCTCATTGGCCAATTGAACGTCCACCTTCAATAGATCAATCTTGGCCACCCGGCCCACTTTGAACAGGAGCTGGGCGTTCTGCAATTGATTATCCAGGGCGGTGACGGATGACTGTGATGCCTCCCGGAGCTTCCGTAATTGCAGTATCTTGTTGTAAGTATTGACTACATTGACGATGAGTTCATTCCTCGTCAATGTAAGATTGTCTTCCTGAATGAGCTTGCGGACCTCGGCGAGCTTGACGCCGTTAATGATCTGACCTCCCTGATAGAGGGGCAGGGTTAGGAGGAACTGCCAGGATGCGAATTCGTCGCTAAAATGAGGAGAAATAGTGTTTGATTGTGCGGGTATATAAGGGAACGGGTCCTGTCGCTTCGTATAGTTACTGTCTATGGATAATTTCGGGTAGTGCCTTCCCGAAGCGCTTTCGACAAGCTTTCCCCCTGCCTGTACACCAAGGCGGGCCTCGGCAATGAGGGGATTGTCGGTAAGGGCGTATTTAAGACATGTTTTTAGCGAGAGCGAGACTTGGATGTCTTTATCTTTGGTTGCCGGCGCGTATCCCTTTTGATCGTGATTGTTGCCTTGGCGTGGGTAGGGTGGGTAAGGAGATGTTTTATTCTGAACCGTTCCGTTCCCGATTTCGGCAGTTGAGCTGGGAACTTTGTCCTGAGCTGTGACTTGTGTAAACGGAATAGTAAAGGCCGAAACGGCGATAAAGATAATCGAGACAAAAAGGAGCTTTTGAAAAGGGAAAGCCATTTTGAAAACCTTTCTTTAAAACCCCACAGTCTCAATATGGTCTAAAACGTTTACTTTCTCGATATCCCTTTTACCTTGTTGAGGTGATGCATCTCTCGAAATTATCCCAGAGCCGCATGCCTTCATCAATTAAACAAAAGGAAAAATCATTCAATGACCACTTCAAAGTGGAAATTTGGATCATGCCGATAAATATTAAGGCCACAGCAGAAGCGTCTGCATCACTATGTATGGATCCGTTCGTCTGACCTGCTCTGACGAATGATTCCACTCCCTGAGCATAAGAATTGATGGCGCTTAAGAGTTTCTCCCTGAATTCATGATTGACGAGATGAATCTCTTCGGAGAAAACCAACCGTGGAATTCCTTCATTTTCTTCAATATAACCAAGATGCATCATAAAGAGGTTTCTCAGCCTTACCAAGGGCTCATCAGCGGAGGCATCTTGGATGCGTCTGAGATTTTCAAGAAGCCCTGCACCTACGTTTTCGACTGCCTGCCTCAAAATGTCATCTTTGTTCTTGAAATGACGATAGAGGTTTGCTTCCGATATCCCGGCTTTCTTTGCAATAGCAGCTACAGTAAGCCCCTTCACACCCTGACGAGCGATAACATTGAAAGTGGCTTGTGTTATTTGCTCGCGTCTCACTTCTGTAGCCACCTTGGCGATACCTTTTTTCATATTTATATCTCACATAAGTAAATGTTTACTTACATTATGCCAAAAATAATATTGTGTCAAGTTTCTTCCCACTCTTTTCCCACCCTAAGGACTGCACTATCTTCGCTTATGATTTAATTTTACGTCAAGTATATCAGTTTATCCCGATATATCGATTGGGGTTTGTTATCTCTGATTGCTGGTCTTATTTACCGGAAATTCCAAAGTATTTTAAGCATTATCATTTGTACTCTCTCATAATTATCAACATCCGACCTTCATTTACTTCAGGAAGTCATCAATCCGCCATAATCCATAGATAACAAGCATGGAAATATACACCTTTTGACCGATTATCATTGATTTGAAACCGATGAGGGACAGGATAGCTATTTATATCTGAGGTTGGGATGTTCATGACTGCCGCATATACTGTCATAGGATGTAATGACTTACTGTCCGTCTTTACACCTGTTGTCAAGATAACTCCGTCCAACGACATTTTATGCCCGATACGAAATCTCAGTAAGTAGTATTTAGACGACACCCCACACCGGGCGCTTGGATTACATCCCATTTTTCCCTCAAAAGATAAACTCAACAAGGAGGATTATAAGTAATGGTACACCGTGCACAGAAGGATCTGTTTCTATTCGTACTGTCTGTCCTGTTGATCTTAGCCTTAACAGGCAGCGCCTGGGCGGCTACGATATCTGGTCCTGCGACGCTTTATGAAGGGGATACTGGTTCGTATACAGCAGGAAATTACGGAAGTAACACTTCATGCAAATGGTCATGGAAAATAGCCGTTTCCCCTTACACTACCCTTGATTCGATTACGAAAACAGCAAGTTCAACATATTACAGCAATTCATATCGTGATCCGGGAAGCTATTCGTTGCAGATAAGTTGTACAGGTGGGACCACTTCCGCAGGATCAAAGGCGATAACGATTATAGCCATGCCTGCTCCCACGATCAATGGCCCCACAACGTCTATGACAGGGGCAACAAATCAATATACAGCAGTTCAAAAAACGGTAAGCACTAACTATGTTGAATGGTCAGTTGATGGTACGGTCATCTCTGCTGGTCCAGCCGCCCCCCTTAGTCATATTTTTTCTACACTGGGTGACCATACCGTCACAGCAAAAGTATATAATGTAAACCATACCGATGCTAACGCAACGACCAATATTACGGTAACAGTTGCGCCTCCGGCGCCGACGATCACAATGTCCGGTCCCACAACGAGTTATGCAGGTGAGACGAAGCAATACTCAATTATTACCAATGCGACTGATCCTGTAACGATTGCATGGTCGGTCGATGGCACCGTGATTGATGGAGCTGTCGGAACTTCAGTTGACATCCCTTTCACAACGGCAGGCACCCAGAATGTGGCAGTTACCGTCTATCCAACCGGGTATCCCAGTGCGGTCGCAACAAGCACGATTCCGGTAACGGTTTCTGGATATCCTGCCCCGACGATCACGATGGACGGTTCCACAACAAGTTATGTAGGAGAAACAAAGCAATATACGATGACCTCTACTTCGACCGATCCTCTGACAATCGCCTGGTCGTTGAACGGAACAGTGATCGAAGGAGCAACCGGAGCCTCAGTTGACATTCCCTTCTCAGCAACGGGCTCCTATGATGTGTCTGTCACCGTTTATCCTACAGCTTATCCCAATTCAAAAGCAACAAACACCATTTCGGTTATGGTTTCCCAACATTCCGCCCCGACTCTCACAATGGCCGGCCCCACGACGAGTATCGAAGGAGAAACAAAGCAATACACGCTGACTCACGATTCGAGTTTACCTGTGACAATCGAGTGGACGCTTAACGGTGTCGTTATTGATGGTGCAGTTGGAGAGTCAGTTGACATTCCCTTTACGACGGTTGGCACCCAGACCATAGCTGTTTCTGTGTATCCAACTGCGTATCCCAATGCGGTCGCAACGAAATCTACTTCGGTGGTGGTTTCCGAATATCCCGCCCCGACGCTCACAATGCGTGGCCCCACGACAAGCATCGTAGGGGAAACGAAGCAATACTCTGTGACTCATGATTCGAGTTTACCTGTGACAATCAAGTGGTCGGTCGATGGCGTTGTGATTGATGGTGCGGTCGGTGCATCTGTTGAAATTCCGTTTACGACGACAGGAATCTATGATGTGGCAGTAACCGTCTATCCTACAGCGTACCCCAATTCTTACAAGACGGGTTCTATCCCTGTGGTGGTTTCAGAACCTCTTGCCCCTACGCTCACGATGAGTGGTTCCACAACAAGCATCGTCGGAGAAACAAAGCAATATACGGTGAGTCACGATTCAAGTTTACCTGTGACAATAGAGTGGTCGATTAATGGCGTTACGATGTAAGCGTCTATTAAACCGCACCTAACTTGAGACGGCGGCCATGATTTTTTTCCGATCCACATATTGGGGCAGTAGATTTCTGTAATCTTCATCGGTTTGCACCAGCGGCAACTGCTCGAAGA
>JALNVY010000018.1 GCA_023231165.1 Syntrophales bacterium
GGCCAGCTTGCTTTTCCTGGACATCCCGCTTTGATGGCGGAAGCGAAGCTGGGGATAATTGTTGCTTCGACAGTGTGCGCATCGATGGGGTTGTTATGGCTATACATAAGCTCGGTGAAGGTCCCCGAGCGGGTTTAGAGATAATTTAAGAGGTGAAGATATGCATTTCGAATGGAAAGAAGTTTTATTTTTAGTTGTCTTTGTGCTCATTCTTTTTTCTCCCGTGATTTTCGATATATTAAAGGCTTTGAAGCGGACGATTAAAAAAAAGTGAAAGTAATAAGTCAGAAACTTACAATAATGTATAGCTGATTTAACCGTAAAATACGAATAATCGCTTGAAATTTTTAAGCAGGCAAGGGGCCAAGGGTGATGTTATGCAGACTACGGGTTCATTAAAATGCATGAAGAAGATTATTAAGATAATCGACAATATTTCGGGATTTAGCGGCTGGATTGCAGGGATCTTCATTGTCGTTGCGATGATTCTCATCGTTGCTGAAATCATCTGGCGTACAGGTTTGTCCAGCACCCTGTACATTGCTGACGAGTATGCCGGATATATCATGGTGATGCTTACCTTCTGCGGTCTTGCCTATACCCTCCGCGAGCGCGGTCATATCCGGATGATGATGCTGCCTCGTTTTATCAAAGGCCGGGCGCATATAATTTTCAATATGGTCTGCTTTGCAGTTGGTTTTGTCTTCTGCATCGCCCTTACCTGGTTTACTTTTGTGTTTTTCTTGGATTCCTATGTCAGCGGCACGAAATCTATGCATGTCTCGGAAACCTATTTGGCTATTCCCCAGTTTTTTATGCCCTTCGGGGCCGCCCTCATGAGCCTTCAGTTCCTCGCCGAGTTTCTCAAGGGCGTGGTCATGCTCCGGGGTGATACCGAGGGGCTCCGCATCCTTGAGGAAAGAGATGATCTGGGCAGGTGAAAAAATTGGTTTCGTCATCGGCATCCTCAATAACAACGACATCTCAAAATCGCCAGAGCAACCACGACGCTCTTGACACATGACGCTCTTTTCCTTGACATACAGAACACCGTTCCCTATACTCGAGCTATCATAGAAGTAATTATTATCATTATCAGATGCCATGAATACAGTTGCTGGACATGAAATAGATACCCGCACTTTAGTCGAAAAAAGACCATGGCTTACCAAGTAGGAGATCGCATGTGCTCAACTCTATAAACCTGGGATTAATCGGCAATTGCCGCATCGGAGCTTTGATCGATGCCACGGCGGAGATAGTCTGGTTTTGCCTGCCCCGCTTTGACGGGGACCCAGCGTTCTGCTCATTGTTGCGCGAGCACGTAACCGGTGAAGGGTCCGGCTATTGCACCATAGAACTCGTCGATCAGGTTGCGGCCGAACAATCTTATCTCCTTAATTCGGCTGTACTGTTAACTCGCCTTACCGACGCCCATGGAGCGGTCATCGAAATTACGGATTTTGCTCCCCGTTTTCGCCAATATGGCCGCATGTTCATTCCGATGATGCTGATCAGGCAGGTCCGGCGCATGCAAGGGACGCCGCGCATCCGCCTCCGTGTGCGACCTGCCTACGATTACGGTCGAGAGCGATGCGCCGTTACATACGGGAGCCACCATATCCGCTACGTGGCGCCCGACTGGGTTATGCGCCTGAACACGGACGCCTCCCTCACCACAATCCTCGAAGAAATACCATTCTTTCTTGAAGAATGCGTGACGATCATTCTTGGTTCGGACGAAACCATCTCCGAATCCATCAGCGAAATGGCCCGTCGTTTCCTGGACGAAACACTCTCTTATTGGCAACGGTGGGTCAGTGACCTGGCGATTCCGTTCGAATGGCAGGACGAAGTAATTCGCGCCGCCATCACGCTGAAACTCAATGCTTATGATGATACCGGCGCCATCGTCGCAGCCATGACTACCTCCATACCTGAAATGGCTACCGCGCCGCGCAATTGGGATTACCGCTACTGCTGGCTGCGGGACGCCTATTTCGTGGTCAATGCCTTGAATCGTCTCGGTACCACCCGCACCATGGAACGCTACCTGAGTTATCTCGTCAACGTCGTGGCAGGGGCTCCAGAGGGCCGCATCCAGCCCGTCTATGGCATCAATGGACGAGCCCGACTGGAAGAGCGGGAAACCGACTCCCTCTGTGGATACCGGGGCATGGGGCCGGTTCGCATCGGCAACCAGGCATACGCTCAGGTTCAACACGACGTATACGGATCAGCCATCCTGGCGGTGGCCCATGTGTTTTTCGACCACCGCCTGGTGCGACGGGGTGATGCGGCCCTTTTCCACCGCCTGGAGCCCTTGGGCGAGACAGCCCGGATCGTCTATGACCAGCCGGATGCTGGCCTCTGGGAGTTCCGGGGCAGACAGCGCATTCACACATTTTCCAGTGTGATGTGCTGGGCTGCTTGCGACCGGTTGGCGCGGATCGCATTTAAGCTGGGGTTAGGTGATCGGGCAAGCTATTGGCGTGGCCACGCGGACCGCATCCATTCCGTGATCTGTAACCGGGCATGGAGCGAAAAGAAACAGACATTTGCTGCGGTTTTTGATGACGACAATCTGGATGCAAGCATGTTGCTCCTCCATGATGTCGGATTTCTTGCGGCTGACGACCCACGCTTTGCGAAAACGGTGGCGGCGGTTGAACGAGAGCTGAAACACGGCAATTATATACACCGTTACGTCGAGCCTGACGACTTCGGGGTTCCCGAAAACGCGTTTGTCGTCTGCACTTTCTGGTATATTTATGCCCTGGCGGCTCTCGATCGTACCCAGGAAGCCCGCGATCTGTTTGAAAACCTGATCGCCAGGCGCAACATGCACGGACTCCTTGCCGAACATATCAACCCGCATACCGGCGAGCATTGGGGTAATTTCCCTCAGACTTACAGCATGGTGGGGCTTATCAACGCAGCCATTCGTCTGAGCAGCCGCTGGGACAGCGCTTTTTAGGAGCCGCCATGAAAGGTTACCTAAGAAACAGGCTATCGCTACGCTCCCTGCGCCTGTCGCTCCGCTTTGTCCTCCCCCTTGTCGTTGTCCTGGCGCTGCTCGCCTTTGCGATCGTGCCGATCGTGGACAATCTCACCTTGCGCTGGTTTGTGCGAGACATGGATATTCGCTCCCAACTCATAACCAGCACCCTTCAAGAACCGCTTTTGGAACTTCTGCAGCAGGGGAACAGGGCCAAAATCAACAGCCTTTTCATGCGGGCCATTCAGGATGAACGGCTCTTCGCCGTCGGCTATTGCGACGGGAAAGGGAAAATGCTGTATCGAACCCCCAACTTTCCAAGCGACATTGTATGTTCCTTACCTGACACTGCAGCATACAAACCACGATCGCTCCTCCATCTGACCCAGGGACCGGTGCATGTGGCCATAAATCCCATTAAAGATAACGGCGCGCTGGCCGGTTCCATGGTCCTTGTCCACGATATGAGCTTTGTTGAGCGCCGTAGCGCCGACACCAAGCAGTATGTGATCATCCTGTTTGTAATACTTGGCGTTGTCATTTCCGCAATTACGGTCTTCATAGCCCATCTCAGTTGGCGTGGCTGGCTGAAAGGCATGCGGGCAATGCTTCATGGGGAAGGGCTTGTGCGACCCTTTACCCAGACTGACAATCCCGAACTGCAACCCCTGGTAGGGGACTTGCGCGCCCTGTTGCGCACTATGGATTCGGAACGGCGCTTCGCCGATGATGTTACTATTGCCTGGACGCCTGAATCTTTACGAAGCCTGCTCCATAAGCAACTTGACGGTGATCAGGTTCTGGTCGTCTCCAACCGTGAGCCCTATATCCACATGAAAGGCAAGGAAGGGATCGAGGTCAGACGGCCTGCCAGCGGTCTCGTAACGGCGATGGAACCCGTCATGCGTGCATGCTCGGGGATATGGATCGCCCATGGAAGCGGCACGGCGGATAAGGAAACCGTGGACAAATACGACCGGGTACCCGTTCCGCCCGATCGTCCCGACTACACCCTGCGGCGTATCTGGCTGACCAATGAAGAAGAGATAGGATACTATTTCGGGTTTGCCAACGAAGGTTTGTGGCCACTCTGTCACATTGCCCATGTCCGCCCGATTTTCCGCAGCACGGATTGGGAACACTATATGGCCATCAATCAACGCTTTGCCGATGCTGTCGTCGAGGAAGCGAAAAGCGATGACCCGGTGGTGCTCGTCCAGGACTATCATTTCGCCCTCCTGCCGAGGATGATCCGCAAAGCCCTACCTAAGGCAACAGTCATTACCTTCTGGCACATCCCCTGGCCGAACCCCGAATCCTTTGGCATCTGTCCCTGGCGTGAGGAGCTGCTCAGGGGCATGCTCGGCAGTACCATCCTCGGCTTCCATACCCGGTTTCATTGCAAAAATTTCCTGGAGACTGTCGACCGCTATCTCGAAACCCGCACTGAACATGAATCCTCAACCATACATCATCGTGGCAAGCTGACCCTGGTGGAAAGTTATCCCATCTCCATCCAGTGGCCCCTAAAAGTGCAACAAACACAGCCGTCACCATTGGAATGCCGCGCTGAAGTGGAGCGATCATTGAACCTTGCCGCGGATATGTTGATCGGTCTGGGTGTGGACCGGCTTGACTATACTAAGGGGATTCTCGAACGGTTGCGAGCGGTGGAACGGTTGCTCGAACTCCATCCCGAAATGGTCGGCCGCTTCACCTTCATCCAGATTGCCGCCCCGTCCCGTTCCGTTCTTGAGGACTATCAGGCCCTCGACACCCAGGTTCGCTCCCTGACCAACCGCATCAATCAACGGTTCGCTGCCGATTCGTATCAACCGATCATCCTTAAGGTTGAACACCATGAACCTGATGATGTGAATCGCTATTACCGTGCTGCCGATGTCTGTATGGTGACCAGCCTCCATGACGGGATGAATCTAGTGGCGAAGGAATTTGTCGCCGCCCGGGACGATGAGCGGGGCGTTCTGGTCCTCAGCCAGTTCACCGGTGCGGCGCAAGAGCTGCATGAAGCGCTCATCGTAAACCCCTATCACATCGAACAGACCGCGGAGGCGTTGCACCGCGCTCTCACCATGCCCGATTACGAGCAACAGGAACGTATGCGCAGCATGCGGGACCTGGTGCGCGACTTCAATGTTTATCGCTGGGCAGGGCGGATGCTCCTCGATGCGGCCCGAATCCGGCAGCGGGAGAAACTGGCCGGGCGTATCGGCATAAATCATGACGCTTAGGCAGAACTTGACATACTTGTTCAGTGAAACCGGATTGGCGGCCTTGCGTGGATTCATCGATTCCGCGACCCTCCTTGCCTTCGATCTCGACGGCACCTTGGCGCCCATCGTCGCCGACCCCGGCGGAATTCGGGTTCCACAAACAATTCGAGATGCGTCTCTAAAACTAATGGAGCAAACGACGATGGCCGTCATCACCGGCCGCAGCCGCAGCAACGCCCAAGCTCATCTCGGCATGACGCCTCATTATCTGATTGGCAACCACGGCGCGGAGGGGCTGCCCGGACGGGAAGCGTATGAAGGGGAATATCTGGAACTGGCAAAGAATTGGGAAAAGCAACTAAAGGGATTGTTTGCCTCTGCAAACGGCGCGGGGATCGTCATTGAAAACAAGGGGGCGACTGTGTCGGTTCATTACCGCGCCTCCTGTGAACGGGCGGCGGCCCGTTCTCAGGTGCTCTCCGGCATCGAGTTGTTAAATCCTCAACCGAGAATAATTTCCGGGAAATGCGTCGAGGACTTGGTCCCGGCAACAGCGCCCAACAAGGGGGAAGCCCTTCTTTACCTAATGAGGCATCTTGGATATCCAAAGGGTTTCTATATAGGTGATGACAAGACCGATGAAGATGTGTTTCGACTGATGGGAGAACAATTGTTCACGGTGCGAGTTGGAACTGCGGGACCGAGCCGGGCCGGTTACGCATTGCGGAATCAACAAGAAGTTCCTGGCCTGTTGAAAGAGCTTGTCAATGCCCTGGGTGGCCAGCATTAATAAATTTTGCTCGGCTGTCCGCCGACGAGGCGATTCGCGGAGATAAAAGACCAAATACTAACGAACGCCTCCTCTAAAAGTATCCCTCAATATGTTGAGGTCCCACCAAATATTGAGGTTAAAAGAATCATTTTTATACTTCTTCAGTTTTCTCCTAATTGATCTAAGCATCTGTTATTAAATATTTAATTAAAAAACTTTAGTTTTTGCCGCTATTGGTATGTCATTTGCTATGTCATTTCTATGATTGTCGTGATCTCACCCACGTGCCAGTTCTTATCATTATTTGCGTAAATGTATAAACATGATGACGATGCCAAACATACTCACGATATTGATTGTATTTTCTGCGCTTCTGAGCCTGATTTTTCTTATTGCGACTGTGGCAGCTTTACGAAAAAAGAAAGTTTTTACTTCAGCATTCCGTTTTTTGTTTGCCCTGCTTGCTTTATTATCATTGGGACTGTTGGGGATGATTGGCATCGCAACAGAGGGGTATCGTGCTCTCACACACGAAGAGATAGCCGCGGTCGTTAAGACAGAGCCTGCCGGAGCAAAAGGTTTTACGGCCCATTTTCGATTTCCGGGCGGTCGTGAAGCGTCATACTGGTTGGCCGGGGACGCTCTATACGTGGATGCTCACATTCTAAAATGGAAGCCCATAGTCAATATGTTGGGTTTGCATACAGCTTACGAGCTTGACCGTGTTGCGGGCCGTTACATCGATCTCAAAGAGGAGCGGGAAAGTATCCGCACGGTCTTTCTCCTTTCCAAGGATAAACCGTTTGACATGTTCACTCTGAGGCAGCGCTATTCTCTATTCGGGTCGCTGTTGGATGCGGAATATGGCTCTGCTTCATTTATCAATGCAAACAAACCCGCGCACTTTGAGGTAAGGGTATCCACAACAGGGCTTTTAATCAGGAAGGTCGGACCGGAAGTGTCTCCGCAACCAAAGAATTGAAACTGAAATAATTTGTATCTTACTGAAGTGAGGGTTGATCATCGATCGGAAATGCCGCAATGCGGGAGGCTGCGATACACCATACACGCCTGGCACTTGCCAGGGCAGAAAATGTGCTGAAACTTCCGGAAGACTTGGCGATTTTGCGAAAGTTGGCAAAATTCGCCAATTCCGTTTAGCAGAATAATTGCGGTCCATTATGAGTGTTGTGCTGTCGTAAGGCATTGGAATGATAATTTGGATTGACACAGATGCATTTCTCGAGATCTTTCGGATGGGGTGAAAGGGTGAGATAACTAGCATATCTCTAAATAAGAGGCAAATAAACGGTGGTTTGAGATGAGAAAGGAGACGGAGATGGAAAAAAGCAAATGGAGTCTTTATGTCATGGGGGTTCTCGGGGTGTTGGTGATTGCCATGTTTTTCTGGAAGGTCATTGCCGTGCAGAATGTGGAAAAGAAGATGGCCGAGGAGCGCAAAAGCATCACGGAAAAATCGCAGCAGCTACTGACGGACAACACCCGCGGTTTTCTGCGGCTGACAACCGTCCCCCTGGTGTGGGCCGTACGCAAGGAAATGATTCAGGGAAACTATGACCAGATCAACGAATATGCTAAGAGTTACGTCAAGGAGCGCAACATGCAGCAGATCGTCCTCGTCAAGGCGGACGGAACCATCGCTGTGGCAACTGACAAGAAGATAGAGGGGGCACAGGCGAAGGACGTTTTTCCTCCCCAGCTTCTGGAGCAGAACGACGTCAGTATTACTGAAGTTAACAACGGCAACCTGCAGGTAGCGGCGCCGATTATGGGCCTCAACGCTAAGCTCGGCACGTTAATCCTGATCTATAAACCGGAAAGGATCATTTTCTAGATAAAATCATGACAGTAAGGAAAGCAAAGCTATGGCAGATCAATTAGCCACTGTGAGCAGATTAAGGCTTTTTGATCGTGCCTGCCGCTTGTAAGGGCAGATTAACCTCTGGTGAAAGAATTAACTGCGGTGGAAGTTCCTGCACCCCCAGGATATTTACCAGTACTTCCAAACCTGCAGATATCTCCTGCAACTTCTCAATAGATAACTCTTTCAGCCCGGCAACCAATAAACCCTGGGCGACTTGTGGCGCTTTTGCCACTAACTCGTTGCCTGCATCCGTTAATTCCACATTGACAACCCTCCTATCGCCGTTTGTGCGCACCCTTTTGATCATTCCCTGTAATTCAAGCCGATTTAATATGCCAACAACGGTTGCGGGATGGAGATACATACGACGCGCAAGTTCTGACACCCTTACGGGGAATGATTCTGCAATAGTCTTGATTGCCCATAGTTGGGGGCCTGTAAGTCCCGTTTCTCTCCTTGCTTTTTTCGATTGTTCATTAACCACTTGAAATACCCGTCTTATGTTATCGATGATTTCGGAAACCATAGCTGATTTTTTTGCCATATATACACCTGCCACCCGTTTATGATCGTCATTAGTATACTAATCATTTCTACAGAAATCAATTGACAAGATAAAAAAAAAATTTTATTCAAAACGAAATTTTAATTATAGGGATTGAGCGGTTCGTTAACTTGGCAAAGAAATCTTGTTTACATATCATCTTGGCGGGATACATCCTTGGAATCTTCCTGGGAAGTACATCATATGCAAACGAAAGAGAAAAAATACACAAACTGCTCGGTAAATGGCAGGGGAGAAATTCTTTGAGTGTTGCCGGAACAGGCTTCACATCATTGAAAGCAGATTTGATCCTCAATATTTACGAGCAATCAGACAGAAATTTCAAGGGCAGGATGGAGGGCATAATCGATGGCGCCAAATATGGCCAAGACTTGACTGGTTCTATTGATGAAAATGACAAGTATCTCTGCGCTACAACTTCCGATGGCAATTTATATATTGGCTATTTTATTACAGATTCATTTATAAGATTCTATAGTTTCGAAAAAAAGGGAAATACGCGAATTATTCAGTATAAACTCAGAAAGCTTCAGAATAAGTAATGATTATTTTTGCAATATCGTCATTCGAGCAACTGGTTATTTGTCTTTGAGCAGGGTTTTTGTCATAATGTTTATTCGCGAGGCGTCACCTCCGACCGACTTATCCAGAAACCCTGCTCATCTATTTCCTCGAACAATCATAGTGAAACAAGATGAAAGATAAAATCCTTGAAGAATCGATCATTTTTGTTAGTATCTTCAAATGGATCGTGTTGGCGTCAAGTATTGGAATAATAATTGGTATTGCCACCGCTGCATTTCTCAAGATCCTCCAAATATCAATCTCTTACGCAACGTCGTATCCGTACTATTTCTGCCTGCTGCCGTCGGGACTGTTTCTGAGCGCCATTCTCGTCAAGTACGTAGCCGGCGAAGCAAAAGGATATGGTACGGAAAAGGTTATTGAGGCTGTCCACAAGCAGTCAGGGAAAATGAGGGCCATCGTAATCCCTGTCAAACTTATTGCAACGGTAGCAACGGCAACAGTCGGAGGTTCAGTGGGTCAGATCGGCCCGTGTGCCCAGATCGGCGGCAGCCTGGCATCAGTTACCGCCGGAGTCCTTCATTTTGACGACAACGACCGGAAGAAACTGGTCATCTGCGGTATCAGCGCCGGATTTGCCGCTGTGCTGGGGGCGCCCATTGCCGGCGCCATTTTCGGCCTGGAGGTGCTTTTTGTGGGTGCGATCCTATATGAAGTCCTGCTGCCGTCCTTTATCGCGGGAATCGTTAGCTATCACACCGCCTCGTTTCTTGGGGCAGCTTACTTTCATTATCCAGTTCAAATCGCCCCGGCATTCTCGGATACATTTTTCTTCATTAATATCGTTGCCGGTGTCTTTTTTGGTCTCTGCGCCATTGTGGTGATTGAAACGGTGCAGATGACAAATCTCCTGTTTGAAAAAATAAATATCTGGCCGCCCCTGAAAGGAATCATCGGCGGCGTCATGCTGGTAACATTAACTTTTCTTTTTTCAACACGTTATCTCGGCCTGGGATTGGATACCATCCAGGAAACTCTAAGGGGAGTACAGATTACCTCGACCGCGTTTATCATGAAAACGATATTTACCGCCCTTACCTTTGCCTCCGGCGGCAGCGGCGGCATTATTGCACCTATTCTCTTCATCGGCGCAACGGCGGGGAGTTTTTTCGGTGATCTCATCAATATGGATCGGCCCACTTTTGCCGCCCTCGGCCTGGTCGGCGTCCTGGCCGGAGCGGCCAATGCCCCTATTTCCATGAGCATTCTGGCCATCGAACTCTTCGGGAGGGAGATCGGCGCTTATGCCGCGGTGGCGTGTGTGATCAGTTTTCTCATCACCGGGCACCGCAGCATCTTTCCCACCCAGATCATCGCCATGAAAAAATCATCCTCCGTGGAACTGGAACTCGGACAGGAAATGGATAATATCAAGACAAAATATAAGTTCCGCGATAAAAGCCTTATCGGCAGAGGGATCAAAATGACGAAAAAACTAAGAAAACCAAAGAAGGAAAAATAATATGGTCGCCTTTCATCTTGACGGGACATTTTGCCGACGTGAATTCGAGAGCCGGGGTTATCGTGGTTTACGACCGCGAACCACATAGACAAAGAGAGCAATTAAAAGGTTGATTTTTTGAGGTTCTTTCTGTAATGTATCCGAAGTTTACAGATTCATCGTCTTCTCCGATCATCAGCGCCTGAGGGGGGCATATGAGGATGGTGTTTAAGGATGGGGTTTAATGAGATCCGCGTCATATCGACGGCGGATTTTTTTATTTTCATCATCTTAAAGGAGGTGTAGTCATGTTAAGAAAGCTTGCGTCATTTTTTACCTACTTCATGCGTCATTACCTGCCTGACGCCTACCTGTTCGCCATTTTGCTGACGTTCATCTCAGCGATCCTGGCTCTGATCTTTACCCCGTCAGACGTCATGAAGGTGATCACGACCTGGGGAGGCGGTTTCTACGGGATCATCGCCTTTGCCATGCAGATGATCCTAGTTCTGGTAACCGGTTATATCCTGGCCCTGACCCCGCCCATGAAGAAGGTCCTTGACTGGGTAGCGGGAATGGCGGACACCCCTGTCAAAGGGGCGATGATCGTCGCCTTTGTCGGAGGCGTCGGTTCCTGGATCAACTGGGGATTCGGGTTGATCTTCGCGGGGCTCCTGGCCCTCGAAGTGGCCCGCCGTACCAAGAAGGCGGACTTCCCCGTTCTCATCGCCGCCGCCTACAGCGGGTTTATCTGCTGGCATATGGGCTTTTCAAGTTCCATCGCCCTTCTTTTAGCGACGCCCAAGCATGCCCAGAACCTCATCGAGAAGCTCACCGGCAAGGTCGTTCCCGTGTCCGATACGATCTTTGCCTTCTGGAATCTTCTGCCGGCGGCGATTATTATTCTGGGCTTGCCCGTCCTCTTTTATCTGATCCATCCCAAAGAGGAGGACACGATCAGTATCTCTCCTGAACGCCTTAAGGAGATGGAAGACCAGACGGTAAAGGTCGAGAGACCGGCGAATCCCACCCTGGCCGAACGGATCGATCACAGCTATGTCGTCAACTTAATCTTTGCCGCTATGGGGGTTTTCTATCTTTTCCTCCATTTTTCCACTAAGGGCCTCAATCTCGACCTGAACATCGTCATCTTCATCTTCTTTATCGCCGGCGTCATCCTCCACGGGAAACCCATCAACTACGTGAGCGCCATGAATATCGCCATCCGGTCTGCCGGGGGGATCGCCCTGCAGTTTCCCCTCTACGGCGGCATCATGGGTATCCTGATCGGCACGGGCCTGGCCAAGGTCATCGCCGGCTGGTTCGTGGCTGTCTCCTCGCCGGAAACCTTCTATATGATGCAGTTCTGGGGGGCCGGAGTGGTCAACCTCTTCGTTCCTTCCGGCGGCGGCCAGTGGGCCGTCCAGGGACCGATTACCATCGAGGCGGCCAAGATGATGAATATCGATACGGTCAAATCCGCCATGATGGTGGCCTGGGGCGACCAGTGGACCAACATGATCCAGCCCTTCTGGGCCCTGCCGCTCCTGGGTCTCGCTGGTCTGTCGGCGAAGGACATCATGGGCTACACGACCATGACCCTCCTCTGGGCCGGTTTGGTGTTGAGCGCCTTTGCCCTCATGATCGGCTTCGGGGTGATGTGATGCCAATCCCGGAATAAAGAAAGAGACTCTCCGGAGTAGTTGATAAGACGAGGCCGCCTTCTCGGAAGAGAAGGCGGCCTTTTTTTAGGGAGCAAAGACCGAGGGTTTGCGAACTAACTTGCCCGGCGCTGGCGGAAGTATTCGATTACCCCGGGCATTACGGAGATGATAATAATGGCCATGATCACCATGGTGAAGTTGCTCTTCACAAACGGCAGATTCCCGAAATAATACCCGCCCAAGATAAAAATGGCCACCCAGGCGATGCCGCCAAGAACATTGTAAATGATAAACTTGGCATAGGTCATGGCGCCGATCCCGGCGACGAAGGGGGCAAAGGTCCGGATGATGGGAACAAACCTGGCGATAACGATCGTTTTGCCCCCGTATTTCTCGTAAAACCGATGGGTCCTCTCCAGATATTCTCTTTTGAAAAAGCGGCTCGTCTCCTGATGAAACACCTTTGGTCCCACATATTTTCCAATGTAATAATTTACCGTATCGCCGGCAATTGCCGCGCCGGATAGGAGGACAAACAGCCATGCCACATTCAGATCACCGATGGCCGCCAAGGCGCCGAGGCCGAAAAGGAGGGAGTCGCCGGGCAGGAAGGGAGTGACGACGAGGCCGGTTTCACAGAAGACAATCATAAAGACGATCAGATAAACCCAGACGCCGAAATGTTGAATAAGCCAGATCAGATGCCGGTCGAGGTGAATAAAAATGTCAATGAATGTAAGCAGCAGATCCATAAAGTGATTCCCATTTCAAGGCGTCGGATATAAAAACAGGGACGGTTGCCTGTCCCTTCCATTTTCTATATTTCTCAAACTAAAACCTATCAGGGTGCAGGGATTAATGCAAAGAATTTTATGGGAATCCAAAATCCATGATGTATGGCGCTCTCATCTCTACCAATTTTATTTTTTTCCCGTCAGGTAATCAATCATCGGTTGAGTTACCAGCGGCACAACGTCGGCGATCATATGCGGCATCAGGGTGTCCATTACCTTCGGCATCAGCGAGGGCATCTGGGCAAGCATATAATCGGGCATCGGAATTTGGTCGGCAACACGCTTAAGCATCACCGGCATTACCTTCGGCAGCATCATGGGCAGCAGTTTAGGAAATAATACCGGAAACATTGGCTTCATCAACGTCAGGGCTCCGGGAATCTTGCCCATGGCCCGCATCATCGGCCCCATCCCGAAAGGCATGGCGTTTATCAGTTCCGGCCACATTGTTCCCATCAAACTGGCGAATCCCCGGGGTGTCATCAAACCGATAAAAGCATCAAATACACCCCATTGACGGTGCACATCGGGATTGGGATCGGGAAATTCATATCCTAAGGCCTTCCCGGCAAAATGAGCCAGGTCGACAACTTCGATAGGAACATTTTTCTTTTTTGCGGAGACACGTAACTGCACCTCGCAGCAGGGACAAAGGGCCAGCATTTTCTCCGCCCCTGCTTCCAGTGCTTCGTCAAGTCTGGTTTTACCGATATCCGCAGCTACCGGCGGTTCTTTAATTAACGTCAACACGCTGCCGCAACAGTGGGCATTTTCCCGATTGTGTTCCATTTCCACAAAGTCAACATTCGGGATGGCTTTGATTAAATCGCGCGGCGCATCGTAAACACCGGAGGCGCGACCGATATGACAGGAGTCGTGCCAGGTTACCGTTACCGGCGGGATATTATTCTGCGGAAAGACAAACTCGCCGGATTTGATTTTTTCGGCGATAATTTCCGTGTAATGTTTCGCCTGGAAGTTAAAATCCAAACCTTCCTTTTTCGCCCAGACCGGATAAACGTTGCGCCACATCATATCGCAAGCCGGGCAGGACGCGACGATGGTGTCGGCGCCGCAATTCCTGGCTACCTCCATATTCTTTTTCATTGTTTCCGCAAAGAGTTCCCATTTGCCAGCCACCAGCATCGGTGTACCGCAGCAGTTTTCCGGATTGCCGGCATAAACAAAATCAACACCGGCCTTATCGAGCAGGCGGACTGTGGCCATAGCAATATCGTGTTCGACATAGCTTGCCGTGCAACCGGCGAAATACATAATTGACGATCGGCGCCCCGGGCCATGCTTTTCCTTCAAGTCTTCAGGAAACCAGTCCGAACGGTTTTTCCGGTAGCCCGCCCAGATATTTCCCTGAGTGCTCAACGCTTCTGCCATCATTTCAAACGGCGGGAAAGTCATGCGCTTTTGTTCCTCAATGAGCATGCCCCGCAGTTTCATCCACGCAGGCTCAATCGGTAGCGCCGTTGAACAGCGCAGGTTACACAGCTCGCAGGTGGTGCAGACTAAAAAAGTATCCACCTGCGCCTGATTCCACTCAGCACGTCCTTCCAGGTATTCGCGCAGCCAATACCATTTACCGCGTGGGCTCTGGCTTTCCCATCCGCGCCCGTAAAATTGGTCGCATTCTTCCACGCAATAGCCGCACTGCGAACAGCTATAAGCGTACCAAGCTACATCCGCTGGAATGTCGCGTAAAGGATAGTTGGGACGCTCACCGATTTTGGTAATCACATAATTGCCCAGAGGCCGGCTTAAAGGCTCCAATGTACCACCCAGCGACATCGCTGCATCCAGAAGGCCATGGCCAATGACTTTGTCCGGATTGAAAATTCCTTTGTCATCAATCTTATTTTTAAATGCTTTGAGTTTGGCCACCCGTTCCGGTCCAAAGACTTTTTCCGCTTTGTTTTTGAAATACAAACCGGTGGCATAGGCCCGCCCGCCGTTTCTTTCAGCGATATTCATAATGGAGAGAGAAAGGCTGAAAACAAAATTGTAGCTGAACCGCCGCTGATCAGCCGGGATAAAACCTAAAATAACAACTTCCGGCCGACCGTCTTTACCTTTACGGATAACCGTCCCTTCTTTAACCACGGGCTGATTAATCTTGTTTTCCACTTCCTCCATGAAGTTGCCTAAACCGGCAAGGGGTATGACCACTTCCGCCGGAACGAGACTGGGGCCGAGACGCTTAACGACCATGAGCTTGAAGCGGTTTTTCCATTCATGTTGGGCAATCCTGTCACTTAAGATTTCACCCTGACATCCATGCAATATACCCTTCAAGGTGTTTAAAATTGGTAATTTATGTTTGGTGCGGAAGGCAAGCGTTGCAATATAGGATGCCGGCAAGAGAACCCTTTCTTCGGCAGGATGGCCGTTGTGTTCCCGCAAGGGCGCACGGTTCTTCAACTCAGCCATGCGCGGATTGATGAAAACCAGCGACCATAGCGGCAGATCAGCCTTGACGATATCTTCAACTATCCTTTGGAGATCACGGGCATCCGGGCAGCCAAGGGCAATAATCTCCAGCTCTTCTTTGGGCTGGACCTGCATGGTCAAGTCAATGATGAATCCGGTAGTGCCTTCGGCATCTGCGATCAGATCCAGATCATCGCCGGCAAAAACACGGATGGAGCCATCGGGCAAAACTACCCGTGCGGAAACAACATTTTCGGCAAACCAACCGTATTCATAGGAACCGAACCCGGCGCCGCCCTGTGCCAGCCAGCCGCCGACGGTCGAACCGGGATAACTGGAAGGATAAAGTTTTACTGTTAAGCCCTGCTTGGCTAATGCCGCATCAATCTTTTCCCAAACAATACCTGCCTGGCAGGTGACAGTCAGCGCATTCTTATCAATGGCGACAACATGATTGAGACGAAAGAAGTCAACCACAATGCCTTTTTTTGTTGGCATCACGCCGCCGTAGCCGGACGAAGCCTTCGCTCGCGGCGTTAAGGCAATATTGTTTTTATACGCCCATTTAACAAGGTCGATTAATTCTTCTTCATCTTGCGGCTGAACAATAGCATCGGGTAAGGTATCGCCGATTAATGGCTTTATTAACGAGGGGATGGCGCCGACATCGTGACTGTAAAGCCTCCGCTCCATTTCATCGAAATTGACGCGCCTGCCGAATTTTTCCGTGAGGTAAGCTTCTAGATTCTTATCCATATCCGCGCCTCCTGTTTGCTCCATTCAAGACGTTGATAATTTATATTCAATCTCCGTCCCGGCAGTGGAAAAGATCCGCTTTCTGCCGGAATCAGCCTTTAACTCAGGCGGTATCCGGTTTGAGTTCCTTCTTCGCCAGAAAAACGGAGCAGGGCATCTTCCGGATTATCGTATCGTTACTGCTACCGACCAGTAAGTTCACAATATCTATTTGCCCACAGTTAAATTTATCGTCTTGGAGCCATACAGGCTGCAACTGGCGGTGGCTTCAAGAGTTTCGCCTACTTTCGCCGGCACCTTATAGCTGTATGTAAAAGTGGCGTTATCCGGTTGATTTTCGTACTTGTTGGTGCTCACAATGTTGCCGTTCTTCTTTATTTCAACACTCTTGATATAGTGAAAATTTGGAAATGGAGATTTATGCGTAATTGTAACCGCTAGTATCTGTAAATTTGAATCATATGATATCTTCATATCTTGAGGCGGGTTAGCAAAAGATAGCTGCGGATACATAAAACAAACGGCAAAGAGAATCAGGATACATATAAATACTTGAGATATTTTTCGTTTTATCATTGTGTACCTTTCTTTTAGATCATCTTCATAAGTTGTATAAATTGATAATGTGACCTGTATTTGTTGTTGAGAAGCATCAAGTTTCAAGATCACGCTTCATTCGGTCAAAATCATCCTTATTGATTTCACCTTTCGCGTAACGCCTTTTAAGGATATCCAGAGAACTTTCACTCTGTGTCGGTGTCTGGCTCTTCGTTTTCTGGGCCTGAACAATGAAATAGATCAGGAATCCAATGACGATCAGAAATATTATCCACATGAACATCCCTCCATATCCAAATCCGTAATGCATCATGGGTCCCCATCCACCGGGACCTTGCGAGCCATAGTACCCTCCGCCGGTGCAGGATACAAGCAAACCGGCTATCATCATAAGAGATAATTCGAGATATTTTTTCATCTTCGGGATCTCCTCATTTTATGGCGGCGAAGACCTTTTTCAACTGCTCCTCTACTACCTCCGCAACTTTTTGAAGTTCCACATTATCAATCATCTGCATGGCAACCGCTGGCCGTATTATGGAAAGCACCGTCTTGTTGCCCTTTTCATAAATAATCACGTTACACGGAAGCATGAGCCCGATGTTTTCCTCGGCAAGGATCGCTTTGTATGCATTCGGTGGATTGCAGGCGCCCAGGATAATGTATTTTCTCATATCAAGGTTCAGCTTTTCCTTCATTTTTGCCTTGATATCGATTTCTGTCAGCACCCCGAATCCTTCTTTCTTCAGCGCCTCTCTCGCCTGCTCAACAACTGCCTCATAAGGAATATCCAACTCCTTGGTGAAACCGTAATTGATCATAACATGTCCTCCTTACGCAAACATCTCTCCGTTTTATATCATGGAGGCAGCGATTCGACTCTGCCCCCATGATAACATTACCACCTTGAAACAAGGTTGAAGACCAACCCGGATGTCTGCCCTGTTCCTAATAAGCCGATCTTATATAGCCCGTTTCCTTGTCGATGATAACCTTATCGACAAGTGCGTTTTTCTTCGTCAATATCTCTACTTCGAAGCCATTGCCGATATCTTTGATTTTCCCAAGTTTCAGGTTGGGGTTCTTCGAAGACTTCAAATAGTCTTTCATCATAGCCTCGGCTTCCTTTGCATTTATGGGTTTGCCGGTTGACTGGTATTGTCGTCCGTAGCCGCGGCCCATGCCATAACCATAATTGCCGCCCATCATGCCGGGACCCATTCCATAGCTGGAACCGTGGCCTCCCATCATACCCGGTCCCCTGCTGTATCCGTAGCCATGACCCATTCTCAAAGCATGCTCGAACATCACCAGATGCCAGCGGCTTTGAAGGAGAATGGCATTCAACACCTGAGCCGTATCTCGGTCCTCCGCTTTTTTTACGAGCCATTCATAACGGGGCAATAAATCGTTTTCCAATTTTGTGCTGAGTTCGTAGGCCTCGGTTAATGTCTTATTATCCACTACCGGTTTCGTTTTTACATCGGCAGGCAGACCATAAGCTTTAAACAGTTGTTCGATCCACTCAATGTGATTCTCCTCCTGTGGGATGACCATCATGTACGGCATATAGGCGTTGAATTTTTCCTGATCCGCACGATACTGGGCAAGCGATTGTTTCTCCATCGTTAGAATTTCTTTCAGTTTCTGAACCCATTCCGTGCTTTTGGGCGCTGGCAGCTTTGAAGGGATATCCACCCCATCCCATCCCCCCATCATTCCCGGTCCCATGCCGTAGCCGTAACCCATGCCTTGACCATAGCCGCCTCTGCCAGGCTGACTCTGCACCGTAGTGATGCCAAGGACAAATGCCACAGCAAATGCCAATGAAATAACGAAAATAGTCTTTTTCATACGTCCTCCCTTTATTGATCTGTCTTGGTTTATGGATCTTGAAATTTGTATATCATATGATAATTCCTAAATGTCTTGGCGATCAATCGGGTTTATCCTGATTTCAACCTTCGAAAAAACTGATAATTATCAAAATAATGAGAGGGATTACTTCAATGCGATGGTGCTGATCATGCAACGGGAGGTCATTTTGATGCGTATAGCTTAAATGCTGCCTGTCAAATTTACGACTATCATTTGTTATGGGTTGGCAGATAGCATATTTGGCAAGTATGCATCTGCTTCCTTCATGACCCTGTCGCCGGCCTGAGTAAAAGTCTATATATTCTTTTGACTTTTATATGTTTTATCTCTATCATGCGGTAAATAATCGTTGCGAGGAGGCGCCCCCGATGGCCACAACATTTACCAAGGGCAGAATCTATAAGCTCAACCCCGCCGACCTGTTGCCAGACCCCCAGCAAGCAAGAAAATTCATGGACCCGAA
>JALNVY010000019.1 GCA_023231165.1 Syntrophales bacterium
ATCGATTGTTCCCCTGATAAATTCTTCATGAATCTTCGTTAATTCCCGGGCAACCACCAGGCGACGAGGACCCATGATCTCCCGCATATCCTTCAGACAGGCCTTGAGCCTTTGGGGCGACTCGTAAAAGACCATCGTCTGCTTCTCTGCCTCGCACATCTTTAGGATATCCCGGCGCTGCGTGATCTTGGACGGTAGAAAACCATGAAACACAAAGTTATGCATCGGCAGGCCCGAGGCGCTCAGGGCCGCTACGACCGCAGATACGCCGGGAACGGGAACCACACGGATACCTGCATGGATCGCCTCCCTGATGAGATGGAAACCGGGATCAGATATTCCCGGTGTTCCCGCATCGGACACATAGGCAATGTCCTTTCCGGCCACCATCTTTTCTATGAGGGGACCACTTCTTTTCTTTTCCACGGCGTCATAAAGACTCGTGATGGGAGTATTGATATTATAGGCTTTCAGCAGTTTCTTCGTATGCCGGGTGTCTTCCGCGGCAATCTCATCCACCTCTCTTAAAATCCGGATGGCCCGCAGGGTGATGTCTTCCAGATTCCCGATCGGTGTTGCCACGATATAAAGCATCCCTATTCCCATCCTTCTGATACCTTTGATACCTTCGCAGCAAGTTCTATATGGCGCCGACATTGACCCTTGGAGTCCGAATTTTCTTGACAGTAAAAACGCAATGTTTTACATATCCCAAAATTATTGAGATTACCATCATGAAAATGAAACGGATTCTTATTACGGGTGGTGCAGGGTTTCTTGGCTCCCATCTGTGCGACCGGCTCCTCACCGAAGGGCATGACGTCCTTTGCCTGGACAATCTTTATACGGGCAGCAAAGACAACATCCGCCACCTTATCGGCCATCCCAACTTCGAGTTTATCCGCCACGACATCATTCAGCCAATATTTTTGGAAGTTGACGAAATATACAATCTGGCCTGTCCCGCCTCCCCGGTTCACTATCAGTACAATCCCATCAAAACCATCAAAACCAGCGTCATGGGGGCCATCAACACCCTGGGACTGGCCAAGCGGGTCAAGGCAAAGATCCTCCAGGCATCGACCTCCGAAGTGTATGGAGACCCTGAGATCCACCCCCAGCCGGAAGAATACTGGGGACGGGTGAACCCGATCGGCATCAGGAGCTGTTACGACGAGGGGAAGCGTGCCGCCGAGTGCCTCATGATGGATTATCATCGCCAAAACGGCGTGAGGATCAAGATTGTCAGAATCTTCAACACTTATGGACCCCGTATGGCCATCAACGACGGTCGCGTGGTGAGCAATTTCATTGTCCAGGCGATCAAAGGGGAAGACATAACCGTCTATGGCAACGGCTCCCAGACCCGTTCCTTCTGTTATTGCGAGGACCTGATCGAAGGAATCATAGGGATGATAGCGACGCCGGATGACATCATCGGTCCGGTGAATCTCGGTAATCCCTCGGAATTTACAATCATGGAGTTAGCCGAAAACGTCATCCGCCTGACCGGGTCGTCTTCCCGGATTGTTTTCAAACCGCTCCCCCAGGATGACCCGACCCAGCGCCGACCGGACATCTCCAAAGCGAAAGAGTTGCTCCACTGGACGCCCCGGATACCTCTTGCCGATGGCCTCGTAAAGACAATTCAGTACTTTAAAGGCGTACTGAACTCCCTATGAGAACCTCCCCGGACATGACGTTTGATGTGATCATCATCGGCGCCGGCGTTGTCGGCCTCGCGATCGCCCAGAAGCTTGCCCGCCGGGACCGGAAACTGGCGGTCCTGGAAAAACATGACCGCTTTGGCCAGGAAACGAGTTCACGAAACAGCGAGGTCATCCACGCCGGCATCTATTACCCCGAGAACTTCCTGAAGAGCCGCTTATGTGTGGAGGGAAACCGCCTGCTATACGCATGGTGCCGGGAGCACAATATTCCCCATGCCGGAATTAGCAAACTCATCGTCGCAACAACCGAAGAAGAGGCATCCTCATTGGAAGTCACCCGATCCGCGGCAGAGCAAAAGGGCGTTCCGGGCCTGGAGCTGCTGGGAAAAAAGCAGCTCCTCTCGATGGAACCGGATGTTTCAGCATTGTCCGCCCTGCTCTCTCCGACCACCGGCATCATTGATAGTCATCGCCTCATGCAGTCGCTGCTCCTCGCCGCCGAGGACAAAGGGGCAGTGATGTCCTGCCGGGCGAAAGTTACGGCTATTCAACTTGACGACAAAGGTTATGATATTGAGATCAATAACGGGGAGTACCGGATTCAGACGAAAACCGTGATTAACAGCGCCGGCCTCCATGCCGACCAAATCGCCGCCCTAATGGGAATTGACATTGACGCCCGGGGATATCGTCTGAAGCCGTGCAAAGGAAACTATTTCAGCGCCTCCCCTGCCCCGAGGCTGAGACATCTTGTCTACCCCGTACCAATGAAAAACAACGTCGGTCTCGGCATCCATGCCACTCTGGACCTGACCGGCCGGGTCAGGTTCGGTCCGGACAGCCGCTATCTGGACAATGAGGAAATTCTTTGCCTGACCAACAGACAAAACGGCAATGGCCTCCCTCGTGAATCTGCACTCAACCTGTACAAGGTTGATGAAGACCATAAAGAAGCCTTCGGTAATGCAATCCGCAAATATCTGCCGGGATTTGACACCGCAGCTCTGCATCCGGACATGAGCGGCATTCGCCCCAAGGTTCAGGGTCCCGGCGATCCGGTGATGGATTTTATCATTCGAGAGGAGAGTAACTGCGGCTACCCCGGATTCATCAATCTGATCGGAATCGAGTCCCCCGGGCTCACCGCATGCCTAGCGATTGCCAAGCATATAGAGGAAACTTTTATCAAGGACGGGGAATAATTAAATGACCAAGACCATACTTTGCATAGGCGCCGGTTATGTAGGCGGTCCCACTATGGCCATGATTGCGAGCAAGTGCACCGATTACCGGGTTACGGTTGTGGATATCAACCCCCAGCGCATCGCGGCGTGGAACTCCGAAGACCTGCCCATTTACGAACCTGGTCTGGATGATCTGATCCGGGCAACCCGTGGAAAGAATCTCTTTTTCAGCACCGATGTAGAAGGGGGCATTAGAGACAACGATATCATCTTTGTCAGCGTCAACACGCCGACCAAGACCTTCGGGGCCGGGGCCGGGATGGCCGCCGATCTACAGTATTGGGAAAAGACGGCCCGTCAGATTCTGGAGAACGCCCAGTCTTCCAAAATCGTCATTGAAAAAAGCACCTTACCTGTCAAGACAGCGCTGGCTATGGAGAGAATTCTGAACAGCCAGGCTAACGACATCTCCTTTGATGTCCTGTCCAACCCGGAATTCCTGGCGGAAGGATCAGCCATTCGGGATCTGGAAAACCCGGACCGCGTCCTGATCGGATCACGGGAAACGGACAGGGGACGACAGGCGAGAAACACTATTTTAGAAATCTACGCCCGCTGGATTCCCAGGGAGAGAATCCTCACCACCAATATCTGGAGCAGTGAGCTATCCAAGCTGGTGGCCAATGCCTTCCTTGCCCAACGGATATCATCCATCAATACCATCTCCGCCCTGTGTGAAAAAACCGAAGCCGATGTCGCGGAAGTAGCCCGCGCCGTCGGCATGGACAGCCGGATAGGCGCCAAGTTTCTCAACGCGAGCGTCGGTTTCGGCGGCTCCTGTTTCAAAAAGGATATCCTTAACCTTGTTTATCTCTGCCGGTTTTATGGCCTTGAGGAGGTCGCAGACTACTGGGAACGGGTCGTCGGGATCAATGTCTATCAGCAGGAACGCTTTATCATGAGCATGCTGACGGCCATGTTCAACACTCTGGCGGGAAAGCGCATCTGCCTGTTAGGGTTCGCCTTCAAGGCCAATACGGGGGACACCCGGGAGAGCCCCGCTATTTTTATCGCCAGGCGTCTCGCCGAAGAACACGCCGAGGTGGTCATATCCGACCCCAAGGCCCTGGGCAATGCCCGCCTGGACCTTGCCAAAATTGACGGCGCCTTTCATTACATAGAAGATCCCTACGAAGCGGCCAAGGGCTGCCACGCCCTCGCCGTCATGACGGAATGGGACCTCTACCGCACCCTCGATTATGAAAAGATCTATGAGAAGATGGATAAACCGGCCTTTATCTTTGACGGGAGAAATATTCTCGACCATAAGCGGTGCTTTGAGATCGGCTTTAACGTCTATCCGATCGGCAAGCCGCCGCTGACCCACTTCGAGGTCTAACAGCGGCTTGGCATTATCAGAGAGGATAGCCCTTATCCGGGGGCAGGTCTCTCGCTGTTGCCGCCTGCTTTGACAACTCGTCGCAACGTTCATTCTCCGGATCCCCGGCATGACCACGGACCCAGACGAACGTCACCTGGTGGCGTTCACACAGATTGAGCAGCAATTCCCAAAGGTCTGGGTTCACAGCCTTCTCCGTCTTGTTCCGCATCCAGCCACGTTGCCGCCAGCGCCGCGCCCAGCCTTTGTTAATACCATTGACCACATACTGTGAGTCTGTAAACAGGGTAATGTCACAAATTGTCTTCAAGGATTGCAGAGCTACAATCGCCCCCATGAGTTCCATCCGATTATTCGTGGTCAAACGAAATCCACCAAACAACTCTTTCCGCAGTGTCCCATAAAGTAACACCGCCCCATATCCTCCCGGTCCGGGATTTCCCAGACATGCACCGTCGGTGTATATTTTTACCTGTTTAACGGGTTTAGCAACTGTCATCTTCAAATCCTATCCCCTTTTTTATTCAGTATCATAACATGGTTGCCTCATTTCTGGAATGATCTTTTCTATTGATGGCCAAAGTAAGCTTCAGATATAAGAGATTCTGCGCCTTGCATATCAGGTTGCATAAATTAACGTTGACACTGATCTATTTCTTTGGCAACAGATTCTGAGGATTCAAGATCGCCTCATACAGGTAAGAAGACTGGCTATGACCCCCATAGAAATGGTGGAGAGGAGTACAACTATGAATGGTGCGGAAGTGCTCGTAAAGACTGCGGCTGCGTGCGGCATCGAGACTTGTTTCGCCAATGCAGGCACCACGGAGATGCCCATCGTAATGGCGTTTGACACCATACCCGGCATTAGACCGATTCTTTGTCTTTTTGAAGGCGTTTGCACCGGCGCGGCGGACGGTTACAGCCGCATGCGGGAATGTCCGGCCATGACCCTACTGCATCTGGGACCGGGACTTGCCAACGGTATCGCCAATCTGCACAATGCGCGCCGCGCCCGGACGCCCATTGTCAACGTCATCGGCGATCATGCCTCCTGGCACCGGGAAGCGGATGCACCCCTGGCTATGAATATCGAGGGACTGGCGGAAACCGTATCCGGATGGCTGTGTACAAGCCGGGACGCCGAAAGCCTATCCCAGGACATGGCCGACGCCGTTGAGGCCGCATTACAAGGGCAAATTGCCAGCCTTATTGTGCCCCACGACCACCAGTGGATGCATAGTAGTGAAGATCCGGTCACCCCGCCGCGGGTATCCTGTGTGCCCATAGATTTTGATCGTATTGAGACAACCGTCGGTCTGCTGAAGTCGGCAAGAAAAACAGTCATCCTTATGGATGAAAAGGCCCTGCGAAAAAGAGGCCTCCATGCCGCCGCCCGGATCAAAGCGGCTACCGGTTGCGATCTTATGTCCGTCACATTCCCGGCATATATGGACCGGGGCGCCGGTCTGCCTTTCCTACCGAGGGTTCCCTATTTCCCGGAACAGGCGGTAGCGGCACTATCTCAATACGATGGGGTGATCCTGGCCGGTGCGAGAGAGCCGGTGGCCTTCTTCGGATATGAAAACGGGGCAAGCTACCTGCTGGATCCGGCCAGCCGTAAGATACGAATCGCCGGGGAAAGCCAGGATGCCGCCGTTGCTCTGGAAATACTGGCGGATGCCCTGCATGCACCGAAGGCAGACAATGACCTCAAGGTGATGGTTTCTATTTACGGACGACCCCTGGTCCCCGAGGGAAAGCTGACCGCCGAGAAGGCCTGCACCGTGCTTGCGGCGCTACAGCCGGATCACACCGTCATCGTCGAGGAGGGCCTGACGTCGGCTTTTGCCTATTATCCGCAAGCGGCAACGGTTTCACCCCACAGTTACATCACCATCACCGGAGGGGCCATAGGTCAGGGCATTCCCTGTGCGACCGGTGCCGCCGTGGCTTGCCCCGACCGTGCCGTTATCAATCTCGAGGCGGACGGCAGCGCCATGTACACCGTTCAAGGGCTCTGGACACAGGCTAGAGAAGACTTGAATGTTACCACACTGATCTGCTCGAACCGTAGTTATTTCATCCTGCAAGTGGAAATGATGCGGGCCGGGTGTACCGCGCCAGGGCCTAAATCCCTGTCATTGAGCGATCTGGGGAACCCTGCCATCGACTGGGTTAGTGTCAGTCAGGGAATGGGCGTGCCTGCCGTATCGGTAACCATGGCCGAAGATCTCGCCGAGGAGCTGCAACGGGCGATCGAAGAGCCCGGTCCCCATCTTATTGAGATGGTCCTTTAAATAATTTCCCTTTAATATTCATCGAAGATCCGCTTAATTTCCTTGATGCCACTGGTTCTGGTCACAACAATTTTTGAATATTGGACGTCGTTTCCCAACAAATTATTTATATGGGTTGTAGCGTTATCCTTCCTCATTCAATTTTAGCTTAGCTATTTTTGCTTTCTGATCAAAACATCAGTGCTCCTTAATCGACCAGCATGAGACAATAAAGATTCTGTGTCTCCGTCTTCTCTCTCAATGTCTGGATGAAAAACCCATTGTTCTTTGCGGTCTGAAATACATCGATCCCGCATGACTCCATGGACGGTCTTGCCTTGCCTGGGAAGTTGCAGGTCGCATCCTTTACTTTGGCACATTCCTTACATAGGGGGCAGGGACCCGCCAGATAAACAAAAGCCTTGTAATAGCCATCCTTAAAAACCTCGCCTTCCAAGGCAACGAGCATATCGAAAAGACCGAGATTCTTTTTGACTCGCTCCGGCATCCTGGGCGCTTCGATATGGAACAGGATGGCGCGGGAGTAACTGTCCAAGACGTCCCGCGTCTCTTTCGGAGTCGGTGTCGTCGGGGGGCAGCAATGACTGACCCGATAGGGACAGCCAAACAGACATTTCATCCTGACCCATGGGGCCGTGACAACGGTGCTTGGATGGATGGCCTTCGCATGGGTCACCCCTGCGCTTATAGCCTTCTCACAATACTTTCCCAGATCTGAGGTTTGCATATTGCTATCTCCTACTGTCTATATTCATAATAAAAGGAATCGCATTAATAACTTATGCGCTTCATTGAGAATCCTGCTTATCAATTCCTGCCTCGTAAAACGTTTCCGGATATGACCATTCTCTGTGCTTCCGATGTTCCTTCATAGATCTCTGCAATCTTGGCATCTCGCATCAGTCGCTCCACTTTCGCACCCTTGATATATCCGTAGCCACCATGAATCTGTACGGCCTTGATGGTGTGCCTTGCGGCGGCTTCTGTCGCGAAAAGCTTGGCCATCGCGGCTTCTTTGCGGAAAGGTTGGTTGCTGTCCTTCAACCAAGCGGCAAGATAGGTGAGATACCGGGCAGCGGAAAGGTCGGTTGCCATGTCGGCGATCATCCAGGCGATCGCCTGTTGACGTGCGATGGGTTTGCCAAACTGTATTCTCTCCTTGGAATAATTGATCGATTCATCTAAAGCCGCCTGAAGGATTCCTATGGCCTGCGCGGCAATCCCAATCCTGCCACGGTCGAATCCCGTCATGGCTATGTCAAGACCATCTCCCTCCTGTCCGAGCAGATTTTCCTCTGGAACCTGACAATGCCTGAAGACCACTTCCGACGTTTGAGACGATCGGAGCCCCATTTTCTGGAAATGCTCACCCGGCTTTAACCCCGGGGTTCCCCGGGGGACGATAAAGGCGCTCATACCCTTCTTTCCCGCAGTTTTGTCTGTCCAACAAAAAATGATGTAGGTATCGGCTATGGGACCGTTGGAGACAAAAGTTTTCGTCCCGTTGATGACATAGTCGTTTCCTTGATGCAAGGCGGTGGTAGTTACTGCCATGATGTCCGTACCGGCTCCCGGTTCTGTCAATGCGAAAGAACCCAAATGCTGCCCCTTGGCCAACGGAACCAGGTATTTTATCTTCTGCTCCTCGTTTCCAAAGAGTAATAGCGACAGGCCGATAATCCCGGCATGGAATGATAGGGTGAATCCTGTGGATGAGCAGAACCGGGAAATCTCTTCTACGGCAATAATGTGCGTTAAAAAATCTGAACCGGCGCCTCCATATTGCTGGGGGATAGGTATACCCATCCAACCACCCTCTCCGAGTTTCCTGAAAAGCTCTATAGGATGGCGGCTATTCTCGTCGATCTCTGCGGCGATGGAATTCACATACCTCTCGCCAAATTCCCTCATGTTCTTACGAATAAGTTCCTGTTCTTCCGACAATCTAAAATTCATAATGCCTTTTCATATGTTGATGCACATTTATTTCAAGTAAATATTGACTTAATTGTAAGCATATTATAGGCTTTCTAAAATGTAAAATATATTATTCATCTCAAATTGATATTATTTAAGAATCGATGGAATTAAGACATCTCAAGTATTTTATCGCAGTCGCCGAAGAACTGCATTTCGGCCGGGCGGCGAAAAGACTGAATATTTCCCAGCCGCCCCTCAGTCAGCAGATCATGCAACTGGAAAAGGAAATCGGCGTACGACTGTTCAACCGGACCAAACGGCGCGTGGAAATAACCCCGGCGGGATTGGTGTTTCTCGAGGAAGCCCGCAGGATCATGGTTCTCTCAGAAGACGCGGTGCGCAGAACGATCCGCGCCGACAAAGGGGAAATCGGGCGGCTGGCCGTGGGCTATATCGGGTCTGCCAATTACAGCGTGCTGCCACAGATCGTTCGCGAGTTCCGGAAGCGGTTTCAGGATGTCGATCTTTCCCTGGCGGAAATGAACACAAACAATCAGATCGAGGCTCTCCGCGAAGGCAGGATTCATGTAGGCTTCCTGCGCCCTCCCCAGGGTATTGAAAATGAAGGCCTTTCTATAGCGCCTGTTTTCAGGGAACCACTTATGGTAGCTATGCCGCGGAACCACCGTATCAAAGGAAAAACTTCTATTCCTCTCCGCATGCTGGCAAAAGAATCTTTCATCATGATCCCGAGACAACGAGGTCCCGGTTTTTTCGACTACATTATCGCTCTCTGTCAAAAGGAAGGTTTCAGTCCCCATATCGTCCTTGAAGCATCTCAATTCCACACGATTATTGGCTTGGTTGCGGCGGAGATCGGCATAGCGATAATTCCTGCCACTATGCAGCGTTCCCGATTCAAGGGGGTTGTCTTCAGAACGATTTCGGGGGGAGTTGAGACGGTTCTCAAAATGGCCTGGGTTACCAACAATCAATCCCTGGTTCTGCAGAATTTTCTAGACGTGGCAAGAGAGGTAGTCCGCTCGCTTACCCCCTTTGGTTCTTAATACGTTAAAGGAATAATTATTTGGGAAGCCAATTTATCTGTAACATTCTGTCATAGGGGCATGAGATAAGTAAATAATATTCATGTTCAGCATCCAGTTGGATAAAATATATGCGATTTCACCGGTTAGCAGACAAAAAAAGAGAGGCTTAGAAAAACTCTCTAAGCCCCTGATTTTATTGGTAGCGGGGAGAGGATTCGAACCTCTGACCTTTGGGTTATGAGCCCAACGAGCTACCGGACTGCTCCACCCCGCGTCATTGCGTCGTTTTGAATTTGTATTTTTAGATTACTGTCTTTGAAAAGTCAAGCTCTTTTTCAGAGTATGTCCATCCAATTTAGAAATGCCTTTTTCAGAGTGGTTACTTCATGGTAATAATATTAAAGACTTCGATCGGTTTTTCCATGCCCCTGAGAGTAAAAGCCCCCATTCTTTCTACTTCAACAAGATCTTTAACCCGTTCATAGGTCTGCTCGCAGATAAGAATCTGGTCTTCCCGGGCCATGTGCTCCAGGCGGGAGGCTATATTCACGGGATGCCCAAAGGCCGTATATTCTTTTTTCTTTGCCGACCCGAAGATACCAACCATCGCCTCACCCGTGCCGATGCCGATCCCGACAGCAATACGTTTTCCCTGGTCGGCGAGATACTTATTTATTTTTCCCATTTCGTCTCGCATGTGAACCGCGGACATGACGGCCTGCACCGTATCGTCTTCCGCGGCTTTCGGCGCCCCGAAGATGCCCATAATGCCGTCCCCGATGTGTTTATCGAGTGTCCCGCGATAGTCATAGATAATCTGGTCAAGGGGGGAAAAATAATGGCGATTGATAAGTTCGGACAACTCTCTCGGAGTCATGCCCTCGGCCATCCTTGCAAAACCGCGAATATCGGTAAACAGGACACTTACCGTCTGATTTCTTGGATACATGTCGCTGGTGTCCCGCTGCAGTTCATTGAGGACAGGTTCGGACACAAACTGTTTGAGCCTTTTTTTGATATTGTATTCCTTCACCTTGGCCCGGAGTTCCGCGTTGTCAAAGGGCTTGGTCAAAAACCCGTCGATCCCTGCGTTTACGGACTCAATGGCGCTTTCCATCGTAGCATAGCCGGTCAGGATGATTCGCGTAACTTCGGGATTGAGTCTCCCGATTTCGATAAGCGTCTCCAGACCATTGAGCCCCGGCATCTTGAAATCGGAGATGACTGTCTCAATATCGCGGTTATTCGCCCGCACAAGCTCGATGGCCTCCTGTCCGCTTTCTGCCAGAAGAATCGAGTATTGATCTCTCTCGAGGACCTTTTTCAGCGATCTTCTGACGCCTTCCTCATCATCCACAACCAAGACGATCATCCTTTTCTCCTTTTACAGGGAAGCTCGATTACAAAGACCGACCCCTTCCCCGGTTCAGTGGACACGGAGACGTCTCCACCATGTCGTTTGATAATCTCATGGGAGATGTATAACCCCAACCCCGTTCCCTTTCCTACCGGTTTCGATGTGTAAAAAGGTTTAAATATATCTTTGATATGTGCCGCCGGTATTCCTTCTCCCGTGTCCCGGCACTCAAAAAAAACGGCATCGGTTTCCCTTCGATAGCTTGTCTTGAGGTTGATCACCCCTTTTCCCTCCGGCAGTGATTGCAGGGCATTCTTGATTATATTGATAAAAACCTGCCCCAGATTGGCAAAATTACCCTCCACCGGCGGCAGTGCTTCTTCGTAATCCTTCTCGATGGATATGGGGAGCGTCTTAAACTGGTTGTGGAGAACCCGCAGGGCATCATCAATGGCGACATTTATATTGACCGGCTCAACATAGGTCTGGGTCTGGCGGGATAATCCCAGGAGGCTCTTCACGATATCCCCTGCCCTTTTCAGCTCTTTCAGGGAAAAGGTCAGATCATCTATCACTTCTTCTCGCTCCTTGAACCTCTCCGGCCAGTCGCGGATTGTTTCGGTGCTGTTCTGCAAAAGGCTTGCGGCGCTGGCGAGGGGATTGTTCAATTCGTGCGCCGTCCCGGCAACAAGTTGACCAATGGCAGCCAGGCTTTCGGATTGAATCAGTTGCTGCTGCGTCCTTTCCTTCTCGGCAAGGGCCTGCCGCAAATCAGCGGTTCTCTCTTCGACCTTCCTTTCGAGTTCCTGATTCAACTTTTCGAGTTCATTATACATTCTAGCATTATCCAGAGCCGTGGCGCTCTGGTTGGCCAGGGTGGACAACAGCTCCATGTCTTCGTGGACAAAGAGTTCCCCCGATTTCTTCTGTCCAAGATCGAGAATTCCGATCAGTTTTCCTTTGGAATGCATCGGCACAACCAGCGACGACCTCCAAGCCCTGATTAAACTGATGATGGTCTCCTTCTCATGTTTCGATAATCTGGAACGATCAACCAGAGCAGCGCTCAGCGGTCTCTTGACTTCCTCTAAATAGGCAACCAGTGGATGATCCCGATCTATTTCCTCCAAAAGATTCTCAACTACGCTCCCTCCCAACTGTTTTGCTTGAAATCGACTGCTTTTTTCATCAAAGACCAGCAATTCTACATGGTCGGTCTGCAATGTTTCTTCAACCGATTTGAGGAGGAGACCAGTAACCTCATCAATCCGCAAGAGAGTTGTCATCTGAGCGCTGACTTCTTTTAACAAACGTTGATAGTCATATTTTCCCCGAAAGAAGAGTTGATCGATAAATACCCGGACCTTTTCCCGAATGGGGTTAAACAGAACAACCATAAACAGGGCGAGGATAAACGGCATCAGCAGGGGGTGGGTCTGTCCGGTCCTGATGAACAGGGCATTGAAGAAAGCGATGATCAGGACGTAAAAGAGGGTCAGGACGATTGTCAGGAGAAAATAGATGGTCCCTCTGCGGATCACCGCCCCCATATCCAGCAGGTCGTACCTCAAAACACCGAAGGCCAGCACAATTGCGGGAATGAAACTGAAGTTTCCCATAGGGTAAACATTGAACCCGCTGACGGGAAGGATGTTGAGAGAGATGAGAAACGAACTGAGCCCCAATCCCCACAGGATGTATTTGATGCGGTTCTTTTTTTGGTTGTCCCTGGTTTTCTTCATCCCCATGAAGAGGGTATAGAGACAGTAACAGACGGTAAAACTGACCAGGAGAGAAAAGAAATGAAAGGCCATGCCCGCCTGGGCAATGATGCCGAAATCAAAGTGGGCAAACCCCTTGATGAACAGGTCCGTCGGTGTCAGGGCGAGAAAAATTGCACTGAAGCCGTAGGCCACATACTCCAGCCAGCGGCGTCGCGATATTCCAAGGAAATAATGTACAAACTGGATGTAGATAGGGAGACTGAAGACAAAAACCATATACGTGAACCGGTCAACCTTGATGGCGAGTTCCTTGTCCGGAATGATGTTCACCAGGGCCACGTCGGCATTAATCAGGGCGCCCATGAAGCAGATGGCGGCAAAGAGAATGTTTGTCGGCTTCCTTCCTCCCCGGAAGATGGAGAGGAGAGACAGCCCGGTAAGGACAAAGAAACCGAGGACCGGCGGAATGACTGAGATATAGGAGACTTGCAGACTGTTCATGATCGCCCCTTTGCCAAAAATGAGTGGCCGCGAGACAATAAATATCTGATTAAGCGGTCAGATAACCCATGATGCGATAGATCAGTTTTGCCGCCAAAAAATCAGGGGCGATGTGCCCCGGAATGGGCGAGAGTTCAACAACATCAAAACCACGGATTCGGCATTTTTTTGATACCTCTCTGATAAGCCTCAGCACATCGTGCCAAGAGACGCCCCCCGGTTCCGGAGTGCCCGTTGAAGGCATAAAGGCGGGATCCAGTACATCGAGATCGATAGTTACATATATGTCTCCTGTGAGATGTTCACATATTTTATCTATCCATGCGGGTTCATCGAGGATAAAATCGGCGGAAAAGGTCTTGATGGACTGCTCTTTCATGAAGACGGCCTCTTCCTCGCTCATGCTACGAATACCCGCCTGGACTAGGGGGCATAATTCCTGGATTCGGCGGGCGATACAGGCATGGCTGTATGGAGTGCCTTGATATGATTCGCGTAGATCCGCATGCGCATCGAGCTGGAGGACGGTCAAATTGGGAAAGGCGGCCTGTACGGCCTGTACGGCCCCCAGAGTTATACTGTGTTCTCCGCCTAATAATACAGGGATCTTCCCATCCATCAGGACATCAGAAACTACCTGACGGATGGCGCCAACCATTCTGTCCGGCCCCCGGGCGTCCACTTCAATCGGGGCGGCCGTAAAGATCCCTTCCCGATAGGTGACTTTCTGGAGTTCCTCGTCATAGAGTTCCATGTTGGCGGACGCCGCTAAAATCGCTGCCGGCCCCTGACGTGATCCGGACTGGTAAGTTGACGTAAGATCATAGGGAACGGGGATAACGGCGAATGTCGCGCCGTCGTAAGCTGCACATTCCGGCTCAATGCCTCCGAAATTCATATGCGACTCCTTCAGATGGGATGATATGGGTGTGCGTGCTTAACACGCACCTCATTCCATGTCCAGCTTTATCCTCTTTCCCTCCTCATGGTAACATAGCAAATGAAAGCCATGATCATCGTAAAGAAGGTAAGTGTAATGAGCAATCCAGTCACCGAGGGTAACGAAAGTTTTCGTATCTCCCGCTACGGCAAATTCCTGAAGCTGTGGTTTGTGGCAGTGTCCCATAATTACAGCGTCATATCCCTCCCGGAATCTTTCCTCGGCAAAAGCAACCATCTTGGCCATAATCGCATCCTGGGCGCCGCCCATCAACTCCTGACTTGCCAGGGAACTCTTCCGGGCCAAAGCCCATAGAACGGAGAGGGGCAGCATCTTCTGTAAAAAGAAAAAAGACCTGCTCCTGAGGATTTTTCTCAAAAACAGATACCGACGGTTTGTCTGGTCAACCAGATCGCCATGACCGATAAGCGTTCTTCTGCCTCCAAGATTGAGGTCCGCCCAATCTTCGTAGACGTTCATCCCGAGGATTCGGGAAAAATATGGCTTCATGAGGAAATCATGGTTCCCCTCACAGAAATGAATCGTGACGCCGTCTTTTTTCAGGTGAATTAAACGGTCGACAATAGGCATGAATCCAGGATAAATCCTGCCTTGGCGGCTAAACCAGAAATCAAAAAAATCTCCAAGGATAAAGAGGTGGTCGATGATCATGTCACTCCCGGGAAGGGCGCATTGCCTTGCGTCCCTGCTTCGCTCCCGCTCTGCGTCTCGTCCTTTAATCTTAAAAAGGAATTGCAACAGGTCCTGATAATGGGCATCCCGTTCATCTATAAGGTGGGAGTCCGCAAGAAAAATACAACGCAGAGGAGTTTCCGGGCTTTTGGGTTTGATTTCTTGAATTGGGATCATAGGGAGTCTCATAGCAAAGATAGCCAAGATGATCAACTGCCAAGAAACTGTCACTATCTCTCAAAAGAAAAACATGATAAGGAAACGCATCTATAGGTGAAAGGAGTTTGCAGCAGATGAACAACTACCCATTCTTCGAAGTCGAAAAAATATCGGACCAGAAAATAGCCATCCTGTACCTGAACCGTGCGGATAAACTCAATGCCATGAACTGGCCCTTCTGGCGGGATCTCGATTTTGTTGTGGCAGACCTGGAAAAGGATTCCGAGGTTCGGGTCGTGATTGTCGCCGGAAAGGGTAAATCTTTCAGTGTCGGCATCGATGTCTTCGATTTTTTTACCGCTTTCTCAGAGATAATTCAGGGGGCCACGCCGGATAAAAGGGAAGAATTTCATAAGCTGATCCTCCAGATGCAGGAAGGCTTCAGCCGGATGGTCAACGGGGAAAATATCTATATCGGCGCCGCCCACCGCCATTGCATCGGGGCCGGTCTCGATCTCATGTCCGCCTGTGATCTGCGCCTGGCCACCAAAGACACTATTATCTCCCTCCGGGAAACGAAGATCGCCATCGTAGCCGATATGGGCAGCCTGAACCGCCTGCCACAGATTATCGGGCAGGGGAATACCCGCATGATGGCCTATACGGGCCGGGATTTCACCGCCGACGAGTGCCTGCGCATGGGACTTCTCAATGAGGTCTACGAAAATCAGGAAAGCCTGATGGCCGGGGCCTTGAAACTGGCGGAAGAAATCGCCGATAACTCTTCCGCGGCCGTTAAAGGGACAAAGAAGATTCTTAACTACATGGAGGATCACAGTGTAGATGACGGCCTGAAATACGTCGCCGCCTGGAACTCGGCCTTCTTCAATACGAAGGACATCCAGGACGCCTTTGTGAAATCCATGGAGAAAAAGAAGGGCAAGCAGAAATAAATTAGCTGAATTTAGAACGCCGCGCCGGTTCGGAAAAGCAGTAATCTGGGGACGCCATACTGATTCCTGAGAATTCAGAAATCAGTATGGCGTCCCCAGATTACTTAAAGAAAACTATCGGCATATTTCTTTTAGGAAGAAAGGGCTGCTGCTGACGTCGCCTACGAGACTACACGTTTGCAATCTATGCGTATTTATAATGAGGCACTCCGCATCACGCAACTTCAATTTTTACAGGTGTAACATTCTCAATGTTATCTGAAACAGGGCACCGGGTCTCTATTTCTTCAACAAAAGCTATTTTTTCTTCCTTCGTCATATCTGCGTCGATGTTTAATGTGACGTTTATACTTGTAATTCCGGGTCTGTTTTCCTTGCTTTTGCCAAGAATGATCTCCGTATCGAAGACCCCCTCAATTTTCATGTCCATACCGTTCAAATTAATGCGCTTCTGCTTGGCAATGATTCTGGCCACGGTGCCGATACAGCCTGCCAGGGAAGTGAAAAGATACTCGATGGGGTTCGGGCCTTCGTCATCCCCGCCTCCTGCCTGGGGTTGGTCAACATAAAGAGTGTGATTTCCAGCCTTTACTTCAACCTTAAATTTCTCACCAAGTTTTGCCTCAATCGATACTGTCTTCATTTTCGCCATGGTATTTCCTCCAAAAGTATTTTTTATTCCTTCAAATTCCCCTGCTGAGCCATTTATTCACGTGAGGGAGTAAATACGCTACTGTCCACTCATTGCAAGGAAATAATTACCGTGCGGGAATATAACCTGCGAAATTGCATAATAGTCAAGACTTTTATGCAATGCGCCGATTAATAGTCTTGTTATTCTCACCTCCGCAGGCGCTTCTCCCCCATCTTCATGGGAACCGCCACGGCCAAAGCGCATAGCATGAGGACCAGGCAAAAGGACACGACAAGCCAGACCCATTGGAGCGCATCCAAGCCCTGCCCCTTGATCCCGGCCATGAACACGGCATAGACCGGCCCCGCCTCCAAAACAATGACCAGGGCAATAAAGCCCGCGCAGATGGTCATGTAGAGGAGTCCTCCGAAGCTGGTCACCGTCTGGGTGGGGTTCTCCGATGTGAAATCGGGATAGGCAGCCCCGAAACCGATTCCTAAGGCCACGATCCCGGGGACCATAAAAAAGACGGTGGTCACGGAAAGGACCATCATAAAAGGGGTCACATCAAGGAGGAAGTTGGAGACCACAATCAGGACCTCGCTCAGGATTACCAGGGGCAAATAATAGATGAAAAACTTTATCCACAGGAAGGTGTGGATGGACACAGGGGAGGAGCGGACGATCCAGAAAGATTGCCCCTCCAGGCTTACCGCCGGGAAGACGAAACGCGCCGCGATGGCCGTCAGGACAAACGTCGCCAGCCCCATGTTAAGGAAAGAAAAGAGATTCTGAAGATAAACGGTTTTTATCGGCGTCCGGTCCAGAGGAAGGACAGAAAAATTGTAAAGATACACGACGATCAGAGCCAGGAGGAGAAACAACTGGGGCCATTGGGTCTGATCACGGAAGAAGGTCTTGATCTCCTTAACGGCCAGGGCCTTCACCGGGGCCGGGAGAAATGATAGCAGCCCATCCCATCTTTTTCGGGCAGGGGACGAGGCGAACAATCTCGCCGGCGTGGTCTGGGACTGAGAATAACCGCGAAAATACCAGCTTTCCGAAATCCAGACATTTATAAAAAGGAGCGCCATACCCCCGGTCATGGATAGGGCAAGGTTAAAGCAGGCCTGGCCCTTCCTTCCCAGCATGCTGGCCTGAATGCTCTCATAGATCCAGGTCGTGGGCAGAAGGGGTGAACCGGTGGTCTCCATGGATTGGAGATAAACGGCGACAGAATTGAAGGCCTCGGGGTTGACAAGCTGTTCCGGCCGCATCATCCGCACGGCGATGACTACGACCAGGATCAGCAGGACCCCGAAGAAGACGGAGATGGTGCGAATCCGGCCGGCCGGCAGGACCGTCGCCGCCCCCAGCACGGCCAGGGTGCTCAGTCCCGAGGCCACGAGACAGAGAGAAAAGATCGACAAAAACGAGATACCGTAGAAAAAAATCCCGGCCTTGAAAACCATGCCGTAGGAAAGAAAGATTGGCAGGCTGAACAGGACCACCATCCAGGAGCTGTCGATCAGGCTCTCCAGCCAGCGGGCCAGAAAGACCTGGCCTGCCGCAACGGGGAGGGAATGGACCAGGGGGAGGTCCCGGCTGATGTATAGCTTTGAGAGCGTCACAATAACACTGCTAAAGAGGAGGAGGGTAAAAAAGATCATTATTACCATGGACATGAGCTTGGCCGCCAGGATATCGCCAAATCCTTCGACGCCCTTGAAATAGGTCAGGACCCGGTAAAACATCATGTAGATGCCGAGCCAGAAGACAAGGCCAATCGCGCTGAAGAAATATAGCCTCGCCCGGCTATCCCAGGCCCCCCGTGAGATCCTGCCGTTTAAAAAAGTCCAGAGCCGCGGCTTCATAAGAGTGAGGACCGCCTTCATTCCATGCCCTCTTCGGCGGTCAGTCGTAAAAAAATATCTTCGAGGTCCCCTTCTCGCATTTGGGCGGACCGTTTCAGCTCCTCCATGGTTCCCAAGGCAATCAGGGATCCCTTGTGGATGACGCCGATCCGGTCACAGAGGTCCTCGGCTACGACCAGGGTGTGGGTGGACATGAAGATCGTTGTCCCCTGGACCGCCAGGGAGCGCAGCATATCCTTCACCATGCGGATGGCTCCGGGATCGAGGCCGACCATTGGTTCATCGACGATGATCACCGTCGGATTATGGAGAAGGGCCGCCGCAATGATCAGGCGCTGTTTCATGCCGTGCGAGTAAGCCTCGATAAGTTCCTGACGCCAGTTAAAAAGGGAGAAGGTATTCAGGAGTTCCTCTGCCTTTGAGGTGAACGTCCCTTCCTCAACCCCGAAGAGATCCGCCGAAAAACGCATAAACTCCCAGCCTGTAAGTTTTTCATAGAGATACGGCCGGTCCGGAATGAAGCCGATCTTCTTTTTGACCTCCACCGGGTGTTCCACCAGGGATTGACCATCGATGATTACCGTCCCTGAGGAGGGGGCCAGAATCCCACCCATCATGCGGATGGTGGTCGTTTTCCCCGCCCCGTTAGGACCGATGAAACCGAA
>JALNVY010000020.1 GCA_023231165.1 Syntrophales bacterium
CGGTAAGGCGGGTTGCAAGCTGGGAAGGACATCAAGCCACAGAACGGCTATGTTGAGAAACATGGTCACGTCCTTTATAGAGCATGAGTCAATCAGGACGACGGACAGTAAGGCAAAAGAACTAAAAAAGGTAGCCGAAAAGATGGTCACCTTGGGGAAAAGGGGCGATCTCCATGCCCGCAGGCAAGCACAGGCCTACGTACGCACCACTTCAATGGTTGCGAAGTTGTTTGATGAACTGTCGGCAAGGTATCGTGACCGGGCCGGAGGCTATACCAGGATTGTGAAAATCGGGTTTCGCAACGGAGACAATGCCCCCGAGTCCATTGTAGAATTTGTCAAAGACGCCGAAAAGGAAAAAACGAAGAAAAAAGCAGCGGCGGCAAAATAAGGGCTCACAGATCAGGTTATCCCCAGGATGGCTTTTATACCATGAAAAAAGGCAAGTCTCTGACTTGCCTTTTTTATTTATTCTTGTCTTTTTCGATAAAAAAGTATAAGAGTGCCAAATTACTTCATTCGACAGTCATTTGATGAAAGGAGGTATGATTATGGCGGAAGAAAAGATCGGCGAGGTTGTAAAATTTTTTGCGAAACCTTCTGTGGCAGCGGTCAAGATTGTCAACGGCGAGCTCAACGTCGGAGACACTATCAAGATTACCGGACATACGACGGATGTTACTAATAGTATAGATTCCATGGAGGTCAACAACGAGAAGGTGGCGAAAGCAGTGCCGGGGGATTATATCGGCATTAAGGTATCAGACCGTGTCCGCCCCGGCGACGAGGTTTTCAGAGTGATTCCTGATTGATCTGAAACACTCATATTCCTGATTGATCTAAGCCATGGATTTTCATATTTTTTTTGCGAATTCATGGCTTTTTCTATATTCATGATGACACAATGGAATCCTTATACATACCTGAACGGGCTTGAGAAAATGGGAATCCGCATGGACCTCGACGCTGTTAGGAAGATCCTGAAAGTGCTGGGAAATCCGGAAAGAGAATATCCATCCATCCTCATTGCCGGCACTAATGGTAAAGGCTCCGTTGCGGCGATGGCGGCTTCCATCCTCAGCGCGGGAGGCTTTTCTGTCGGCCTCTACACCTCTCCTCATCTTACCGATATAAGAGAACGAATACGCATAGGCAACATGATGATTACGGAACGGGAATTTGGGAAAACCACGCGGGATGTTGATGATCATCTGACAGAGCCGCTGACATATTTTGAGTTCATGACGGTGCTGGCCTTCCACCATTTTCGGCAAAAAAAAATAGACGTTGCGGTTGTGGAAGTTGGTATGGGTGGACGACTCGATGCGACGCATGTTGTTGATCCTTCCGTGGCGGTTATCTCTCATATTGCCCTGGACCATCAGGAGTATTTAGGGAAACGCTTAAAGGATATTGCCGGAGAAAAGTCGGCAATCATCCCGAAACGAGGCATTTGTATCACCGGGGTTCGGCAGCTGTCGGCCCGGCAGGTAATAGTGGACACTTGCCGGGAAAGGGAGGCGACTCTCCTGAGGATTGGCGGGGAAATACAGGTATACCGACATCGGGACGACGCCTTTTCTTACCGGAGTTCGGCCCATGCCTATACCCGTCTCCACTGTGGGCTTGTCGGAGCCCATCAGCAGATCAACGCGGCCTTAGCGATAGCCTCCGTGGAGGCAATGGCTGTTAAAGGTTTCACTGTTAATGAGGAATCTGTCCGGGAGGGATTAGGCAATGTGATATGGGAGGGACGCTTGGAAGTCCTGCAGAAAAACCCGGTCCTACTGCTGGACGGCGCTCACAACCCTGCGGGGATCGGATCACTGTGCCGTGCCCTCAGAAATAAATTTTCATTCCGCCGCCTCATCATCTTATTTGGCGTCCTCCGGGACAAGCATTATCCCGATATGATCAGAAGGCTATCGGTTTTCCAGCCCCTGATGATTCTGACGCAGCCGCCAAGCGAACGTTCTATGCCCCCGGCGGAGCTTTTACCAATTGCCCGGGCCTTTCTCCAAAGGGCAGAAATTATTCAGTCGCCTGTCGACGCCCTCAAATACGCTCTCTCCCTTGCGAGTGAGGACGATCTGATCTGCGTCACCGGTTCCCTCTATCTGGTCGGTGAAATAAAAAAAACTTTCCCTTCCATGCGAACCATGATAGCGGCGGAACGGAGATGATCACGCAGGATAAACAGACAAAATGGGCCCTTTTTAAGGAAAGGCTTATCAATCTTTGGAAAATCCTTACGTGCTTCGCCATGGTACTGGTGTTTTTTACCCCTGCGGCTATCGTCTTCGGAGATGAAATCACTTCCTGCCAGGGGGTTGTGCGCGACCAGCAGGGGAACCCTCTTGCCGGAGTTTTCGTTGAACTAAAGAATGAGCCCTACACGCTGATCGTGACCGGTCCTGATGGATCATTTCTCCTGATGGATCTCCCCGCCGAGAAACCACTTTCAATATCTATTCATAAGGAAGGTTACTTTCCGGTCTTTGAGACATTTTCCCCTCGGGCGGGAGAAAAAAATGTCAAAGTGATGGTACTGTCAGTCCTGCCCCCAGAGCCGCTTCAGGCGGAGCCAGTTGCCGCTGGAGCAGGACAGCCGCAACCTGTAAGCATTGAGGCGGATTCTCTGAGCTATGAACAGGATACCGACACCTATCATGCCGAAGGAGATGTTATAATCCGTTACGCCGGAAACATCCTTACCTCTGATTCCGCTGATCTCAACAGTAAGACAGACGAGGCATTTGCCCAGGGACAGGTAGTCCTAAAAAGCAAGCAGGACGTCATGGCGGGATCACGGATGAAGATGCACATGCCATCGCAAACGGGCGTTCTTGAGGAAGGGCAGGTTTTTATTGCGGAGACACATTTTTACATTAAGGGCGATCGAATTGAGAAAAGGGGCGAAACCACGTATTTTGTGGTAAATGGTCAGGCCACAACCTGCGACGGGGAAGCGCCGGACTGGCGCTTGACGGGCAAGACGATGAACGTTACCGTTGATGGGTATGGAACAATCACACACGGCAAATTTTATGCGGGGAAGGCGCCGGTGATCTACACCCCTTTTTTCCTTTTCCCCGCCAAGACTGACCGCCAGTCAGGTTTTCTCTTCCCCAACCGCATGAGTTTTTCGTCAGAGAAGCTCGGATGGGATGTAGGTATCCCTTTTTATTGGGCCATTTCCAAGGATACCGATGCCACCTTTTACCAGCGCTACATGAGCGAGCGGGGATTTCAGGAAGGGGCGGAGTTTCGCTTTGCCAGCGAGTCAACAACGGGCGTCCTCTATGGTGATTTCCTTAATGACAGCAAGAGAATTACGGAAAGCGTGGGTAACTTAAGCCGGGATTGGCAGTCTAACCAGCAACGGTGGTCTTTTTACTGGAATCAGGAAACGCGCTTTGATCCGACCCTCAATTTCCGGGCCGATGTCGCCAAGGTGTCAGATAACTGGTATTTTAAGGATTTTTCCTCCTATAATTACTTCCTCGCTAATTACTCTCTCGACCAGGTGCAACCCTTTAAAAGGGTTGCCTTCGTCGGCGACGAAGCGCTGCCTTCTCTTGTTTCTACCCTCCGCCTCGTCAAGAGCTGGCAACTCTTCAATCTGACTACCCTGGTGCAAGATACGAAAGATTTAACCGTTGCCTCCAATGACGGAACCCTCCAGAAATACCCGGAGGTTACCCTCACCGGGGCGAAGGCGCCCCTCTTCGGTTCCCCGGTCAATTATGAAATTGCCTCAACCTATGATTATTTCTACCGGGGCCAGGGTCAGAAGGGACAATCCCTGGACATTAATCCCACCCTTTCTCTACCCTATAACGTGGGCGATTATTTTCAGTTGACCCCTTTTGGCGGCGTGCAGGGGACCTTCTGGTGGCGGGATGATAATATCGAAGATGGCCTGGCGAAGATGGGGGACCGGGAGGTATACAGGGCCGGCGCCAATCTGACCTCGGAAATTCACCGGGTCTTCCAGATCGGCGGCAAGAACCTGAGCCGGATCCGCCACAGCATTCAGCCCGAGGTTACATATATGTACGTTCCTCACGCCCGCCAAGACAGCCTGCCGAATTACATCGGCGCGCTCACATACGTTCCTAATACCCTGCAGACCCTGCAGAGCGGACTGCCGAATTATGCCGTTGCGGTTGGTGAACAGAATACCGTGACTTACGGCCTGACCAACACATTGACTGCCAGGATTCTCGATAAAGCCGGCAATGCGACGTATCTAGAGTTTTTACGGTTCAAGCTGTCCCAGGCCTATGACATCAAGGCGGCTGCGGCGGATACGTTCCCGGCGGGAACGGAGCGGCAGACCTTCAGCAATATTGCTCTGGAGCTCGACTTCAAGCCGGTGACATATTTTTCTTTTTCCGCCCGGAATCAATACAGCACTTATACCATGAACTGGTACCAGGCCAACTATGACATGGGAGTGAGCGATTGGCGAGGTGATTCCGCCAACGTAATTTATCGTTATACCCAGAATACCGGGACTATCCAGAATACCCAGAATGGTATCGAAGAGGTCAATCTGCTATTGACGGCTCCGGTAACGAAGAGTTTTGGTCTCAACTTTAACTTAAAACGAGATCTGCTGAATGACAGAAATATTGAAACCACTTATGGGTTCACTTACAAACGACAATGTTGGAACATCGGCTTCAGATACGGGGTTCGGAACACCATAGATACAAATGGCGTGGTTCAGCCCGATGATAAAATCTATGAATTTCAATTTGCCATTGCTGGTCTATGAAAATCTGCCCTGTTAAGATGGACACCTTCGCAAAAAGTCCAGAAATTACCTCCCCCTTTGACAAGAGAGGGGGAAAAATGGGTTTTTGCGAGTTCATCAGGATTATTGCGTAGGATTTTCCTTGACAAACGGGGGGAAATTGCGTAGCCTTCCCCACTAATTTTTAGAATCTGGTGAGTTGGACATGAAGACCTTCAATGTTAAAAAAGAAGAGGTTATCAAAGACTGGTGTGTTGTAGACGGCCAGGGAAAAATTTTGGGAAGATTGGCGAGCGAGATTGCCAGCCGCCTCCGGGGGAAACATAAACCGATTTATACTCCCCACCTCGACACGGGGGATTTTATAATTGTGGTCAATGCCGAAAAGATTCGACTGACGGGAAATAAACTTGCGAATAAGATCTATTACCGGCACTCGGGTTACCCCGGTGGACTTACGGAGACCACGGCGGGTAAGCTTCTTCAGGAGAAGCCGGAAGATGTTTTGAAAATAGCCGTGCGGGGAATGCTTCCGAAGAACACCTTGGGCCGGGCGATGCTCAAAAAACTGAAAATTTACAAGGGGCCGGAACATCCCCATGATGCCCAGTGTCCGAGAGTGCTTGAATTGTAAGACAGAGCTGAAGGAGTAAGAAAAGAGATGGGTGCCACAGAAAAGCGTTTTTATGCAACAGGGAAAAGAAAAACTGCCGTAGCGAGGGTTTACATGAAGCCAGGGTCGGGCGTACTGGTCATCAACAAAAGAAATTTTGACGACTATTTCACGCGGGACAGCCTGAAAATGATCATCCAGCAGCCTTTGGAATTGGTGGGAAGGAAAGATCAGTTCGATTTGTACATTAACGTCAAGGGCGGCGGTATCTCCGGTCAGGCGGGCGCCATTAAGCATGGCATATCGAAAGCACTGGTCGAGTACGACCTGGACCTGAGACCTGCCCTTAAACGGGCTGGATTTCTAACCAGGGATGCACGGATCAAGGAGAGAAAGAAATACGGTCAGCCCGGGGCAAGGAAACGATTCCAGTTTTCTAAACGATAATGACCGAGGGGGGCTTAGGCCTCCCTTTTTTTTGGAGGCGCAGGATGGTCAGGGTTGGAGTCTATGGGGCCAGTGGCTATACGGGGCAGGAGCTGTTGCGGTTGCTTTTCCGCCACCCGGCTGTGGAGGTGGTTGCCGTCACGTCGCGTCGCTATGCAGGTCAGTCAGTGGCAGATGTTTATCCCGTTTTCACCGGATTGACGGATTTGGTATTCATGGACGCTTCTCCAGAGGAGGTTGCCGGTAGATGTGAGCAGGTCTTCCTGGCCCTGCCCCATGCAGTATCCATGAGCGTCGCCCCTATTTTCCTGCAGGCCGGCAAGAAGGTCGTCGATTTAAGCGCCGATTTCCGTCTCCGCAGCGCCGATACCTATGCAACTTGGTATGGCCGTCACACAGCCCCCGAGCTGCTCAGGGAGGCCGTTTATGGCATTCCTGAGCTATACCGGGAACAGATCAGGACGGCGCGCATCGTGGCCAATCCCGGCTGCTATCCCACCAGTATCATTCTCGGCCTGGCGCCGCTGCTTAAAGAAGGCTGGATTGACCCATTCTCCATCATCGCCGATTCTAAGTCAGGGGTCAGCGGCGCCGGACGGGAGCCGCAGGTTGCTTCTCTCTTCTGCGAAGTCGCTGAAGCTTTCAAGGCCTATAAGGTTGTTCAGCACCGTCATATCCCGGAGATTGAACAGGAATTGGGCGTCCTTGCCGGCCGGGAACTACGGATTTCTTTTACCCCCCATCTGCTGCCGATCTCCCGGGGTATCCTCAGCACCATTTACGCCACCTTGTCCGGAAAGATTACAGCGACGGATGTCCATGATCTCTATAAGGCCTCCTATAAAAACGAATCATTCGTCAGGATATATAAAAAAGGCGCTTATCCCAATATTTCTTCGGTCCGGGGCTCCAATTACTGTGACATAGGTATCGCCGTCGATGATCGGACAGGAAGGGTCATCGTGATCTCTGCCATCGATAATCTCATCAAAGGGGCTGCGGGTCAGGCGATACAGAATATGAATCTCATGTGGGGAATGAAGGAAAATCTCGGTCTGGAGATGATTTCCCTTTATCCTTGATGGTTCAATCGTTTTTTGAGGGGCACATACATGGCACTGCGAGTTTACAATACGCTCACAAGGCAAAAAGAGGCATTCCAGCCTATCGAACCCGGAAAGATCGGCATCTATGCCTGCGGGATTACGGCCTATGATCTCTGCCATATAGGTCACGCCCGTTCGGCGATCGTCTTTGATGTCATCAATAAATATCTGCAATACCTCGGTTTTGAAGTTACCTTCATCAAGAATTTCACGGATGTTGACGATAAGATTATCGACCGCGCCCATGCGGAGGGGTGTGACATCAAGGGCATTACCGAAAAATATATCGAGGCTCATAATCGGGACATGGATGCCCTGGGTGTGGCCAGACCCACCATCGCGCCCCGGGCAACGGAGAATATTGAAGGCATGGTCCGGCTGATCACGACCCTTTTCGAAAAGGGGCTTGCCTATGATGCTGATGGCGATGTATATTATGCTGTTGAGAAATTTAAGGGTTACGGGAAATTGTCGGGTAGGAACCTGGAAGATATGCTGGCCGGCGCCCGCGTTGACATTAACGAAAAAAAACGCAATCCTATGGATTTTGCCCTCTGGAAGGCCAGCAAGGAGGGGGAACCATGGTGGGACAGCCCATGGGGAAAGGGTCGGCCGGGATGGCATATCGAGTGTTCAGTCATGAGTCAGCGTTATCTGGGCGATACTTTTGATATCCATGGCGGAGGCGAAGATCTCATTTTTCCCCATCACGAAAACGAGATTGCCCAGTCTGAGGGGGCTACGGGCAAACCACTGGCCCGCTACTGGCTGCATAACGGTTTTGTCCGGGTTAATAGTGAAAAGATGTCCAAGTCCCTGGGTAATTTCTCTACTATCCAGGATATGCTCCTTGATTACCACCCCGAGGTGCTCAGGCTTTTTGTCCTCCAGAGCCACTACCGCAGCCCCGTGGATTTTTCCGATGAGTCGTTGCGAGATGCCCGGATGGGAATGGACCGTTTCTATGCTACCCTCAAAGCCCTAAAGGACACTCTGGCGAGGTTTGGTGGGACTGCCGAGGATGGAAAGAGTTCCCTGTCAGAAGAAGATCGCCAGGTTTTAGAAAAGATCATGACCCTTCCCGAACACTTTACCGAGGCCATGGACGATGATTTTAACACGGCACGGGCGATCGGACATCTATATGACACTGTCCGCATTCTCAACAGTTACATGGCGGAATGGCAAAACAAACCGGCCCCCGAGACGGTCTATGTCCTTGCCCGGTCCCGGGAAATACTGCTGCGCATCGGCGCCGTCTTGGGGTTGTTTCTTGATGATCCGGACCATTATTTTGATACGGACAGGAACCGGGAAGTCTGTAAAAGAGGTCTGAATATCGAGGAGATCGAAGGTCTCATAGAAGCGCGCCGTCTGGCCAGGGCTCAGAAGGACTGGAAGAAAGCTGATGAGATCCGGCAGGTGCTTGTGGAAAAAAAGGTTAGTCTCAAAGACACTTCTGACCGGACTGTATGGAAAATCGTGTAACTGCCCGAGAGGTTCATCGCCCCGATCCCAAATGGCGACCGCAAAGGGCTTTCCAAATGCGTCAATTCAAACTATTGCAGATTGTTTAATCTCTTGCCTGCGCCCTGTTGAACCCAGTGGCGCGAGTAGTGGGTGGATGTTTTTTATGCAAATGGATACCCAATCTGGATACTTATTATCCGCTTTCCCCTGGCCAATATAGGCAAACGCACAAGCGGTAAGGGCCGATGATGATAAATGATAAGTTAAAATAAGGATATATGGATTATGTTTAAATTATGGCACGACCATTGCTCGCCAACAGGTCCAAAGCAATCAGTGATAATAAAGGACTGAAAGTATTTAGAGCCCGCTTTGCGTAGTAAAAACTTATGATCGTAAGTTAAAATATCTTGTTTTGCTGGTGAAGGAAATCTGATGAGGAAAGAATTTGTTGCGGTTCTGGTCCTCTTTTTTTCCCTTTTTCCCCCCTTGTCAGTGCAGGGGCAGGAAGAGGTCATAAAAAAAGGCGAGGCCCTGGATCTGCAAAGATGTATCCGGATTGGCCTGGCCAGGCACCCTGCCGCTCTCTCCGCCGCCGGCACTGTCAGCGTCAATGAAAGTCGTATCGGACAGGCCCGTTCCGGCTATTTACCCCAGGTGGGTGTCTCATCAAGCTATTCCCGGACGGATCCCTTTTCGACTCCCGCCGGTACGATTGCTCAACAGGCGGGAAATGTTTACGATCAGTATGGCACAACCATTTCCCTGAACCAGAATATCTACGATTTCGGTAAGACGGCCGCCCAGGTGGAGGTTCAGAAGCTCAACACGGGTTCGGCACGCCTGGATCTAGATGCCGTACAGAAACAAATTGTTTTTAACGTCAAGCAGGCCTATTTAAATCTTCTCAAATCTCAGAAAAATCTGGAAGTAGCGCTGGAAAAGGTGCAGCAGTTTAATAAGCATCTTGATGAGGCAAAAGGTTTTTTTGAGGTTGGAGTGAAACCTAAGTTCGATGTGACCAAGGCAGAAGTGGACCTGAGCAATGCCCGTCTGGATCTCCTCAAAGCGGAAAACGCCCTGCGGATTGCCCGCTCCACCTTGAACAATGCCATGGGATACCCCGACGCCCCGGAGTACGACACCAGACGTGCGGATTTTGTGCCCCAGCCATACGGGATCATTTTTGAAGAGGCGCTGCAAAAGGCTTATCAGGATCGACCGGATCTAAAGTCTCTGGCTACAAAGCGACAGGCCCAGGAGAAGACAATTGAGTTAGCCAAGAAGAATTACTATCCCAACGTTACCGGTACGGCTGGTTACGGCTGGGGGGGGCAGGATTTCCCCTGGGATCAGGGCTGGAATGTCGGCGCAACGCTTAATGTACCCATCTTCAGTGGTCTGTCCACAAAATATCAGGTTGATGAAGCCCGGGCGACCCTCGAGGTCATCAAGGCCAATGAAAAGACCCTCCGCCAGGACATTTATCTCGAACTACAGCAGGCCTATTCCAATCTCCGGGAAGCCACAGACCGGATAACGACTACCGAATTGGCGGTCAGGCAAGCAGCGGAAAATATGGAATTGGCAAATGGTCGTTACGCGGCCGGGGTAGGCAGCGCAATAGAGATTACCGACGCCCTGGTGGCATACAGCAATGCCCAGACTGCCCAGGCGGCGGCCATTTATGATCACAAGATCGCGCAGGCCAGTATTGAAAAGTCAATAGGTCTTCCATAACTTAAAAACAATCGATTTTTAAGAACCTACTCATTGCGTAACGTATCATCACCAATTTGTGATCCAAAGAATTTTCCGGAGCGAGGAATTAAAATGAACTCAACTAAAGAGCCTGAAAATAATCAACAAACCAGCATAAAGCGCGATCATCTGTTCTCCAATATGATCCGCAGCCGGTGGATCTGGCTCGTGATCATCGTCTGTTTAGCTGCCGCTGCTTACAAGATCTTCCTTATGCAAACAGCTGCACAGGTTGGGGCGCGAAACAAGGCCCAGAATGAAGCTCAGCGTCCTCTCCCAGTAACGGCAATGGCTGCCAAGAAAGCTAGCATCGATGTCTATTTGAATGGGCTTGGTACGGTGATACCTGTGCAAACCGTCACTGTACGGTCTCAAGTCGGCGGGCAGCTCTTACGGGTACATTTCAAAGAAGGACAGATCGTAAAGCAAGGGAATCTCCTGGCGGAAATAGATCCCCGCCCCTTTCAGGTCCAGCTCATGCAGGCCGAGGGGCAGCTTGCGCGCGATGAAGCGCTATTGAAGAATGCCGAGGGTGACTTGGCACGTTACAAGCAGCTGCTTGCCCAGGACTCTATTGCCGAACAGCAGGTCACGACCCAGGATTCGCTAGTGCAGCAATACCGTGGCGCCGTCAAAACAGATCAGGGGCAGATTGCTAATGCCAACCTTCAGATCACCTACTCGCGTATCATTTCGCCGGTATCGGGCCGTGTTGGCCTGCGGCAGGTGGACCCGGGCAATATGGTTCAAACGAACGACACGAACGGACTGGCCGTCATCACCCAGCTCCAGCCCATCACCGTTGTGTTCTCGGTCCCCCAGGACAATCTGCCCACTGTTCTGAAACGTCTGCATACGGGAGAGCCCTTGCCCGTTTATGCCTACAGTCAGGACGGCAAGGTGCTGCTGGCCAGCGGCAAGCTCCTCGCTGTTGATAATCAGATCGATACAACTACGGGAACCATAAAGATAAAGGCGATACTCGAAAACAAGGACAACGGGCTCTTTGCGAACCAGTTCGTCAATGTGCGAATGAAGGTGGGTATCGTAAACGATGCGACGGTCATGCCCACCGCGGCGATACAGCGTGGTTCCATCGGCACTTTCGTTTATGTGGTGACGCAGGAGAAGAGCATCAATGTGCGTCCGGTGCAGCTCGGTCCCACGGAAGGCGATAACGTTGCCGTGACCAGCGGCCTGTCGCCGGGAGAGCTTGTCGTCATGGTCGGAGGGGATAAACTACGGGAAGGCTCAAAGGTGGAGGTGGTCGCAAGCAATCCCGCAGGTGCTCCGAGTCAAAAACGAAAGATTCCCCGTGACGACAAACGCAAGGGCGGGCGCTAATAACAGGACCGGGATACGCCGCATGCAATTACCGCTGACATTGCCTTGATAATGAAACAAACGACGATATGAATCCATCGCGTCCTTTCATCCTGCGACCTGTCGCAACATCCTTACTCATGATGGCCATTCTCCTGTCGGGTATCATTGCTTACCGGGTGCTGTCAATCTCGGCTCTCCCGCAAGTGGACTACCCGACCATCCAGATTGTTACGCTTTATCCGGGCGCAAGCCCCGATGTGGTCACATCATCCATCACCGCACCCTTGGAGCGCCAATTCGGTCAGATGCCGGGCCTGAATCAGATGTCCTCAACAAGCTCGGGCGGGGCATCAGTGATCACCTTGCAATTCAGTCTTAGCCTGGACATTGATGTGGCGGAACAGGAGGTGCAGGCCGCCATTAATGCTGCCGGTAATCTGCTGCCCACAGATCTGCCGATGCCGCCCATCTACAGCAAGGTCAACCCCGCCGACGCGCCGATCCTGACTTTAGCCGTCACCTCCCAAACATTGCCGCTGCCGAAGGTCCAGGACCTGGTTGATACGCGTCTCGCTCAGAAGATCTCACAATTGTCGGGTGTCGGTCTGGTGAGCATGAGCGGCGGGCAGCGACCGGCTATTCGCATTCAAGCCAACCCTAAAGCGCTTGCCGCTTATAATCTGACCCTCGAAGACGTGCGCACTGCCATCAACACTGCAAATGTCAACCAGGCCAAGGGCAGCTTCGATGGCCCCGCCCGCGCATCGATGATTGATGCCAATGATCAACTCAAATTTGCGTCCGAGTACGAACAGCTCATTATCACCTACCGCAACGGCGCCCCGGTACGTCTGTCCGATGTAGCCACCCTGCGTGATGACGCTGAAAATATACGCTTGGCCGCCTGGAGTGGCGAGGTCCCCGCGGTCATCGTCAATATACAGCGTCAACCCGGCGCAAATGTTATCGAAGTCGTGGACCGTATCAAGAAGATCATACCGCAACTGCGGGCATCTTTACCAAGTTCAGTGGAGGTATCGTTACTCTCTGACCGGACCACCACCATCCGGGCTTCCGTAAAAGACGTCCAGTTCGAATTGATCCTGGCGGTGGCGCTCGTAGTCATGGTGATCTTCCTGTTTCTGCGCAACTTTTCGGCCACCGTGATACCAAGTATCGCCGTGCCGCTTTCTCTCGTCGGCACTTTCGGTGTGATGTATCTGGCAGGTTTCAGCATCAACAACCTGACGCTGATGGCGCTCACCATTTCCACGGGATTTGTCGTGGATGACGCCATCGTCGTTATAGAGAATATCATGAGATACATTGAGCAGGGCGACTCTCCCCTGGAAGCAGCGATCAAGGGCTCGCAGCAGATCGCTTTCACCATTATCTCCCTGACCATCTCTCTCGTGGCCGTGCTGATTCCGCTCCTGTTTATGGGGGATGTTGTGGGTCGGCTGTTCCGCGAATTCGCCATCACACTGGCCGTGTCCATCCTCATTTCGGCGGTTGTTTCCCTGACGCTCACGCCCATGATGTGCGCGAAACTGCTGCACCATATCCCTGAAGCCGAACAGGGCCGATTTTATCGTGCCAGCGGCCTGTTCTTCGAGAGAGTGATCTCTCGCTATGGTAAAATGCTCACCTGGGTGCTCGATCACCAAGGGATAACATTGCTGACGGCCATTGCCACGATTCTGTTGACGGTGCTTCTTTATGTCATTATCCCCAAGGGTTTCTTTCCCGTGCAGGACACGGGCATGATTCAAGGCATATCCGAGGCCCCGCAGTCGATCTCGTTTTCAGCGATGGCAGAACGTCAGCAGTCCCTGGCCAAGGTAATCTTGCAGGACCCCGCCGTGGAAAGTCTGTCGTCCTTCATCGGCGTGGATGGAACCAATGTCACGCTCAACAGCGGCCGCATCATGATCAATCTCAAGATGAAGGACAAACGTGACGCCGATGCCATGGGTGTCATCCGCCGCCTGCAGCCGAAGCTCGCGCAGGTTAAAGGCATATCTCTCTACATGCAACCCGTGCAGGATCTTACGATTGAGGACAGGGTGAGCCGGACACAGTATCAGTTTACAATGGAGACCGCCGACCCGAACGAATTGAGCCTGTGGAATAGCCGTCTTGTCGAGAGGCTCTCCCGGTCGCCCTATCTTGCCGATGTGGCAAGCGATCTTCAGGATCAGGGATTGCAGGCTTATGTCGCCATTGACCGCGATGCTGCCGGGCGGATGGGCATCACGACCGCTGCCATCGACAATATATTGTACGATGCCTTCGGGCAGCGGCTCGTGTCCACGATTTTTACACAATCTAACCAGTACCGTGTCGTCCTTGAGGTTCAGCCCGAATATAAGCGCGGGCCGACGGCACTTAACGATCTCTATATCGCGTCGTCAACAGGAAAGCAGGTGCCCCTGGGATCTATTGCCACGATTCTGGAAAAACCGGCGCCCCTCGTTGTTAACCATCTCGAACAGTTTCCCGCAGCAACTATCTCTTTCAATCTGGCGAACGGAGCCTCCCTCGGAGATGCGGTCAAGGCAATCGAAGCGACCGAGCAGGAGATCGGCCTGCCCATCAGCGTCAAGACCGGCTTTCAAGGCGCCGCCCTCGCTTTTCGATCCTCCCTTGTGAGCACCCTGCTACTGATCCTTGCTGCCATTGTAGCCGTATACATTGTCTTAGGTGTGCTATACGAGAGTTACATCCATCCGATAACGATTATTTCCACGCTGCCATCAGCCGGTGTCGGGGCACTGCTTGCCCTCATGATTTCCCGCACGGATTTGGGCATCATCGGTATTATTGGTATTGTCCTCCTGATCGGCATCGTCAAAAAGAACGCCATCATGATGATCGATTTTGCACTGGAGGCCGAGCGCAAGGAGGGCAAGACACCCCGCGAAGCTATATTCCAGGCTTGCCTGCTGCGATTCCGGCCTATTTTAATGACCACCCTGTCGGCATTGCTCGGAGCCTTGCCGCTGATGCTGGGTAGCGGGATGGGTTCAGAACTGCGCCATCCCCTAGGTATCACGATGGTGGGTGGGCTTATTTTCAGCCAGATACTGACACTCTTTACCACCCCGGTGATCTACCTGGCCTTTGATCGTCTCAGCAGGCGCGTAACGGCTCGTTACAACCGTGCGGTAATGCCTGAGGAAACTGACGAGCCCTATTCATGAATCTCTCATCTTCATTCATTTATAGGCCTGTCGCCACTACGCTGCTTACGCTCGGGGTGATGCTTACAGGTATGGTCGCCTTTTTCCTCCTGCCCGTGGCGTCTCTACCCCAGGTGGATTTCCCTACCATCTCCGTACAGGCCTCCCTCCCCGGGGCGTCTCCGGAGACCATGGCCGCTACCGTGGCGACTCCCCTCGAACGCTCTCTGGGCCGTATTGCCGGGGTCACTGAGATTACATCTGTCAGTTCGCTAGGTTCAACCCGTATCACCTTACAATTCGATCTTGACCGCGATATCGACGGCGCCGCCCGAGATGTGCAGGCGGCGATTAACGCAGCTCGCAGCCTGCTGCCATCAGGACTGCCGAGAAACCCGACTTACCGCAAGGTTAATCCGGCGGCTGCACCGATCATGATTCTGGCCCTTACCTCGGATACCATGACCCGTGGCCAGCTTTACGATGCAGCTGATACCATTCTGGCGCAGAAAATTTCTCAGGTGAAAGGTGTGGGTCAGGTAAACGTCGGCGGCAGTTCGCTGCCTGCGGTCAGGGTAGAACTTAACCCCACTCTACTCAATCGCTATGGAATCGGCCTTGAGTCCGTGCGTCAGGTGATTGCCACCTCCAATGCCAACAGACCGAAGGGCGATGTTGAGGAGGGAGAGCGTCACTGGCAGATATATGCCAACGACCAGGCCAAAACGGCCAGAGATTATATCCCCCTTATCGTGTCCTACCGGAACGGCGCAGCCGTTCGACTCTCTGATCTGGGCGAAGTTGTTGATTCCGTTCAGGACTTGCGGAATGCAGGTTTGTACAATGGCAAGCCCTCCGTTCTGCTGATTATCAGCAAGCAGCCGGGCGCCAACGTCATTGAGACGGTCGACCGCGTCAAGGGCCTCTTGCCAGAGTTGAGAGCCTCGGTGCCGAGCGCCGTCAATATCACCATCGCTTCAGACCAGACCACCACCATCCGCGCTTCGTTGCGTGAAATCGAGCGTACCCTGATCATTTCCGTGGGTTTGGTGATTCTTGTGGTGTTCCTGTTCCTGCGCAACTTTCGCTCCATGCTGATTCCCTGTGTGGCCGTGCCGGTATCCTTGATCGGTACGTTTGGTGTTATGTATCTCGCCAACTACAGCATGGACAACCTGTCCCTGATGGCGCTTACCGTTGCCACCGGCTTCGTCGTGGACGATGCCATTGTGGTGCTGGAAAACATTTCCCGCCACATCGAAAAGGGGATGCAGCCTTTTAAGGCTGCCCTCCTCGGGGCGCGTGAAGTAGGATTCACGGTGCTGTCCATGAGCCTCTCCCTGATTGCGGTTTTTATTCCCATCCTGCTCATGGGCGGCGTCATCGGCAGGATATTTCGCGAGTTCGCAGTGACACTCTCAGCGGCGATCCTCATATCACTTGTTGTTTCTCTTACAACGACGCCGATGATGTGTGCGCGCCTTCTCAAATCCGGAGATGATCTGAAACGCGGTTGGTTCTACCGGACCGGTGAACGTTTGTTTACGGGTTTGCTTTCCCGGTATGAGCGGTCGCTCGGCTGGGCGCTTGCGCACGGGCCTTTTATGATGCTCCTTTTACTGGCGACGGTATGCCTGAATGTCTACCTATATGTGGTGATCCCGAAGGGGTTTTTCCCGCAGCAGGATACGGGGCGATTGATGGGCAGAATCCAGGCCGACCAGAACATTTCTTTCCAGGCCATGCAACGGAAACTGGTCAATATCATGAATGTGGTCCGGGAGGACCCGGCCGTCGTAAGTGTCGTCGGTTTCACGGGAGGAGGCCAAATCAACAGCGGCTCCATGTTTGTGTCCCTAAAGCCTCTTGCCGAACGTAAAGTATCCTCCGATCGGGTGATGGCCCGCTTGCGCCCCAAAATTGCCAAGGAGCCCGGCGCCAGACTTTTTCTACAACCGGTACAGGATATTCGCGTCGGCGGTAGATCCTCGGGTGCCTTATACCAATATACACTGCAGGCAGAAGATCTCACAGAATTAAGAAAATGGGAGAAGCAGATTCGGGATGCTCTGGGTCAACTCCCGCAACTGGTGGATGTCAACACGGATGAGCAGGACAGGGGGTTGCAAACCGCTGTTGCCATTGACCGTGATGCTGCTTCTCGCATGGGGGTGACAGTGGCGCTCATCGATGCCACCCTGAATGACTCCTTTGGTCAGCGCCAAGTGTCCACAATCTATAATCCGCTTAATCAGTACCGGGTTGTTATGGAAGTGGCTCCGCAGTACGGGCAGGGTCCCGAGGCGCTCCGTGATTTATATGTTCGTGTGCCTTCCAGCGCACAGTTTCCAGGGGGAGCCCAAGTGCCGCTTCTGGCCTTTGCATCCTACGGGTTGAACAATACACCCTTGCAAGTCAATCACCAGGGGCAGTTTGCAGCTTCCACGATCTCCTTCAATCTATCTCCCGGTATCTCGCTCTCGGAGGCTACGAAGGCCATCAGCGATACGATGAACCGCATCGGGGTGCCGGATTCCATAAGGGGCAGCTTCCAGGGAACGGCCCGGACATTTCAGGCGTCCCTGCAAAGCCAGCCTTGGCTGATTCTCGCCGCTTTGGTCACTATCTATATTGTGCTCGGTATCCTGTATGAAAGCTATGTCCATCCGATCACCATTATATCCACATTGCCTTCAGCCGGTGTCGGGGCCCTCCTGGCCCTGATCATATCCCGGACGGAATTCAGCATCATGGCGCTAATCGGAGTCATTCTGCTGATAGGTATCGTTAAGAAGAACGCCATTATGATGATCGACTTCGCCCTCGATGTTGAACGAAAACAAGGGAAAAACTCCCGGGAGGCCATATACGAGGCATGCCTGATTCGTTTCCGGCCGATCATGATGACGACCATGGCGGCACTGCTTGGTGCGATACCGCTCATGCTCGGCGCCGGGGATGGGGCCGAATTGCGTCGACCGCTAGGTATTGCCATTGTCGGTGGATTGATTGTGAGCCAGATGCTTACATTATACACCACGCCGGTCGTCTATTTATACCTTGACGGTTTCCGGCTTTGGTGTCTGTCTACGATAGGTCGCAAAGGCCGGACACATACGCTAGTAATGGAGGGGAGGGGAGGAATCCAAAGATGAATAAACCATTGCATCTATGCATTGTCATGATTGGCTTGGTGATGCTTTTCGGCTGTACCGCTGGGCCTGATTATAAACGACCAACGGTAAATGTTCCCGTGGCATTTAAGGAACTCAAGGGTTGGAAGGAAGCGCAACCCCGTGACCATGAGATAACAATCCAGTGGTGGAAGGTTTTCAACGATCCCCTGCTTAACTCCCTTGAGGAGCAGGTCAGCATATCAAACCAGTCGCTGGTACAGGCGGAGGCCCAGTATCGCCAGGCGGTGGCATTGGTGCAGGGGGCGCGGGCAAACTATTTCCCTCAAATTGCCGCTTCCGCAGCTTTTACGCGGGCCCGGTCATCAGGAAGCAGTAATAGTAATGCGGGAGCAACCACAGCTAACCAACATGAATTTTCTCTCAGTGCCGGTTGGGAGATTGATATATGGGGACGCGTACGACGGCAGGTCGAATCAAACACAGCGAGTGCCCAGGCGAGTGCCGCGGATTTGCAGGCCTTGCGACTATCTCTAGAGGCGGAACTCGCACAGGATTATTTCCTTTTGTGTACGCTGGATGCACAGAAGAAAACACTCGACGACACGGTTGCTGCGTACCAGAAGGCGCTTGAGCTTACTAAAAACCGCTATGCGGCCGGTGTGGCCGCCAAGGCCGATGTAGCTCAGGCCCTGACACAACTTAAGGCCACCCAGGCACAGTCAATCGACATTGGGATACTACGTGCACAACTTGAACACGCAATCGCCTTGCTGATTGGAAAGGCTCCGGCTGACTTTTCCATTCCCGTAACATCAATCACCGCAACGATGCCGCAAATTCCGACTGCTATTCCGTCCGCTCTTCTCGAGCGTCGCCCTGACATCGCTTCCGCAGAGCGTAGCGTTGCCGCTGCAAATGCACAGATTGGTGTGGCAAAGACAGCATACTTTCCATCTTTGTCACTTTCTGCCTCAACGGGCTATCAAAGCACGGGCTTAGTGGATCTGTTTGCCGCACCGGGCTTATTTTGGGCTTTAGGACCTGTAGCACTGACACAGACGCTATTTGATGGTGGTGCCCGTAAAGCTCAGACGGAGCAGGCGATTGCCGCCTACGATGGTAC
>JALNVY010000021.1 GCA_023231165.1 Syntrophales bacterium
ACGCAACAAATAAATCTCGCAATCGAAATCGGGTCGCTGAAGCTGAAGAACCCCGTAATGACAGCGTCAGGAACCTTCGGTTATGGCGAAGAATACGCCCCGTATGCGGACCTTAACCGTCTCGGAGCAATCATCGTCAAAGGGTTGTCATTGAAGCCGCGCCACGGCAATCCCTCACCGCGCATTATGGAAACGCCTGCCGGCATGCTTAACGCCATCGGTTTGCAGAATGTTGGCGTTAAAAACTTTATCCGGGACAAACTACCCTATCTTCGACAATTCGATACCGCAATTATTGCCAATGTTTATGGGGAAACGATCGAGGAGTATCTCCGGGTCAGCGAGATCTTGACGGCGGCAGGTGGAGTTCATGCCCTGGAAATCAATGTGTCCTGTCCCAATGTTAAAAAAGGCGGCGTCGCCTTCGGAACGGACCCGGATATGATCGCGGAAGTGACAGTGGGAGTTAGGGGGGTTACCGATCTGCCCGTGATCGTCAAACTTTCTCCTAACGTCACGGACATTGCCGTCATGGCAAAAGCGGCGGAAGCCGCCGGGGCCGATGCCGTATCGCTGATTAATACGATTACCGGTATGTCTGTCGATGTAGAGAAAAGAATCCCCCATCTGAAAAATGTTACCGGGGGATTGTCCGGCCCGGCCATCAAGCCGGTCGCGCTGAGAATGGTCTGGCAGGCGGCCAGTCAGGTCCAGATTCCCGTCATTGGCGTAGGCGGAATAATGTCTGCCGCTGATGCCCTGGAATTTTTCATCGTCGGGGCCCGGGCGATTCAGGTAGGGACAGCTAATTTTCTAGACCCCCGGGTGACCATGAGTATTATCGAAGGCATAGAGGCGTATATGAAGAGACATCACATCGTCGCTGTGGATGAGATCGTGGGATCATTGAGAACATAGAGCGTGCGGAGGATAATATTATGGCGGGATACGAGGTAATTGCCGAAGGCATTTATCTGGTAGGTGGTCCGAATATTTCACGATCTGAGGATGCCACGGTTTTCGTTGTTGATTTTGAAGGCGAACTCCTCATGATTGATTCCGGGTCCGGACGGAGCTCCCGTGTTCTCGAAGATAATATTCGCGCCACCGGCCTGGATCCCCATAAGATCAACCGCCTGATTTTAACTCATTGCCATATCGATCACATCGGCTCTGCCCCTTATTTCCGTAGCGAATTTGGATGCCGGCTCCTTATTCACGAGGAGGACGCGGAAGCGATTGAAACGGGTGATCCGGTGCGAACGGCGGCAAACTGGTATGAAACGGATTTTCCTCCCACTAAGATCGATGAAAAATTAAAAGGCGGTGGGGGGTGGCTGGATTTCGGGAAAGACAAACTCCATTGGCTGCACACGCCCGGACATACCCCCGGTTCAATTTGTCTTTATCTCGATCGGGGCGGGAAAAGGATTCTTTTCGGCCAGGATATTCATGGACCGTTTCTGCCCAGCTTCAGATCGGATATCGGAAAGTGGCAGGAGTCGATGGAGAAACTATTGCAATTAAAGGCAGATATCCTCTGTGAGGGTCATTTCGGTATCTTTCAGCCCCAAGAGCGCGTAACGGGTTATATAAAAAAATATTTGCGCCAGAACAGTTAACGTCACTTCTGCGTATGCGGTAGCCCAAGCCCTTGTCCATAGAGGCGCAGACAGGCATCGACGACCTCGGAGTCGTAAAGAATCCCCCTGTTTTTCGTGATTTCATCCAGAGCCTGATCGATGCCCAGCGCCGCCCGATAAGGACGATGGGATGACATGGAATCGATGACGTCAGCTACGGCTATAATTCTAGCTTCCAGGCAGATTTGATCTCCCGACAAACCATGCGGGTATCCGGAACCATCTATGCGCTCATGATGCTGTACGATAATGGGGGCAATAGGTACGGGGAAGTCAATGTTTTTTAAGATGACATGTCCCATTTCAGGGTGTGACTTGATAATATTGTACTCAATATCACTCAAATTACTGGGCTTACTGAGAATTTCTGCGGGAATATAAATTTTCCCGATATCGTGGGTTTCGGCGCTGACCTTGATGACATCCGTCTGTTCCTGGGAAAGATCCATTGCCTGGGCAATTGCTTCGGCGATCCTGGCAACGGCGCGCTGATGTCCGGCCGTGTAAGGGTCCCTCATTTCAACCATGGCGGAAATAGTAGCGATAACGCCGTCCATCATCCGTTTCAGTTTCTTGATATTGTTTTCCAGGGAGATTTTATTGAGAACGTGCTCGTTGACATCATGGGTGACCACGACGGCATGGGTGATCTCACCATCTATTGATCGTCGGTATGGGTAATAACAAACATCATAGTGACGTAATCCCCCCCCGTCAAACTCAAAGGATTCCTGGTAGGAAAACTCGTGTCCGGAGAAACAGCGGTCCAGATGCGATTTGATGATATCGGCCGACGCCGGGCCCCAGATCTCCTGGACGGTCTTTTCGAGGATCTGATCGGGGCTCTTATTATGGGCGACGCAGTAAGATCGGCTTACAGCTTCGTACCGCATGTCTCTATTGATAAGGGTCATGAATTCACGAGCAGTATTCACAATAAAGGCATACCTTCTCCACATCTCCTGTGTTTCCTGCAGCGACGCTTCGATTTGTTTTCTTTCGTGAATTTCCCTGACAAGGGTTGCGCTTTTTTCTTTCAGCAACATTACCTGCTGTTCTGATCGGTGGTGAAGGACAGTATTTTTCAAGGCGAAATTAATTGTTGAGAGCATGACGGAAATCGTCTGGAGATCTTCATCAACGAAAGGTTTACGATCCTCATCACGAACCAGCATCAGGACGGCCGTCATATCATCTTCGTTGATAACCGGGATGGAAAGGGTAGATTTATTGCCCAGACCGGTAGATGCGATCTGGGGTTTCATTTTTAAAATGGCGAGGCGGGCTTGACACTCAAGGTTATTAATCAAGGTTTCTTTATCAGACTGTTGCGCAAGGGTATCGCCATGAAGAAGCTGAAGAGGTTGGTCCTTTTCAAGGAGATAAATTACGGCGAAGGTCGCATTGGCAACACTTTGAGACTTACCGGCCAGAGCCTCCAGTAAGTTCTTGATATCAATAGTATGATTGGCTATTTCGGCGAGTTCTTTAACGGCGAGGAGTTCATTTACCCTGTTTTTCAATTCTATTGTCGTTTCCTGAAACTTGACAAGAAGACCTTGGAATGAATGGCTGATATCGTTTAGTTCCATTATATCAGCGTTGCTGTCAATGTCGCTTTGGATATTTATTCCCGTCGCGGCTTTTTCGGCGATAAAAGATACCTTGAGAATCCGGTCAAAGATCTGGCGCAGAAAGATCAGGCCTGATAAAACTACAAAGAGGATCATAAGATAGGCAATAATATGCTCCGTATTATCAAATGCCTCCTTCGTATAGAGGATATAGGTGAGAATGGAAAAAGGCAGGACAAATACGAGCGCCTGAATAATAACCAGCTTGTATTGTAGACCTTGTCCCTCAATGCTCAACCTTTTTAAAATAGATGTAGACATAATCATGACTCCTCAAAGTCGATAAGTTTCTCAAATTTGAAAAGACTAACAAAAACGAACAAAATTATAAAGTGTTATTTTGGGGACAGATTTCAGATAATAGTTTGGATCTCGGCAATCTTTCTTTCGAGCCGTTTTCCGGATACGGGAAACGGAGTCTTGAGTTCCTGAGCGAAGAGGGACACTTTATACTCCTCAATCATCCAGAATAGCTCGTCAATGGCTGCTTTTTTTCCGTCTGATATCAGTGCCGAGTTATCATTTCTGAGGGTTTGCCACGTAGTGGTGTAAGATTGAATTTCCCGCGATCTGTCCAGGGCCTTTTCGAGGTGGAAAAGGCCTCTGTCAGCGCGAATTTCCAGGGCGCAGATGTAGCGGCTCAATTGCGATATCCTTTCGTGAGGATAAGACTCGAGAAAATCAAGAGGAAGAAGCGCTGCGAGTTCCTGCCGCAACTGGCGGAGATAGGATACGGCCTGACCATGGGAATGATTCTGCTTTTCAAGGCGGTTCAGGGTCTGAATGGTCTGGAAATTAGCCTCCAGAACCGGCATCGCCAGAGAGAGGGCATCCTGCCCCTTGGGGATAATATTTGATCGCATTTTTTGGGCATAGTCGATAAATAGTTCTTTATTTCTTATATATACAAAGAATAGATCATGTATCACTTTATTGTAGAGGATCCTGGCGACGGACCTGGTTCCCCCAAACATTTCCGCCCAGATTTTCAGATTTCCTGTCGGGACCAAGGTTTTTCTCAAATACTTTAATTCACCCTCAAAGTGTTTTTCAAAAAGGGCGGCCACCCCGGAGCGGTGGGATGCCTCGGCCTCGGGGAAGGAAGGGAAAAGACGCAAATTTATGCTTCCTTCCGTATACTCCAGGGCAGGGAAGACGACACCCGCCGGCTGGCCGGGATTTCCCAGGGGGATGGATTCCGGCAAGTCCCCGAAATCCCAAGCGGTGATATTTTCACGTTCCCATGTTTTGCGGGCCCTTTGGAAGCTTTCCGATTGAATCTGACCGAGGAACTGTTCATGCAAGCTGTTTATATCCCGGCCGCTGGCCAGGGTTTGACCATTTTCATCGGCGACAACAAAGCGCATCTTCAGTTGGTCGGGCAACGCCGTAAGGGGCCACACGGCAGGAGGGACGGTAACGCCGAATTGCTCCTTTAAAATTCTGCCGAGAACAATTGGCAGATTCTGCTCGGTCCTAGGCAGATGCATAATGAGCGTCTCCGCCACAGTTTTCAAGGACGGTAATTGCTTGCGGTAAAGTTTAGGGAGTCCCCTGACCAGGGAATGAACCTGTTCCGGAAGCAAACCGGGCACGGCCATTTCAAAGGAATGGGGAGAAAGCGCCGTAATGATGGAGGCAGGGATTTCGGCGGTGACGCCGTCTTCCGGCGTTCCCGGCGTGAAGCGGTAGGTCAGGGGGATGCGGACCCCATGGACAACCGTCTCGTCAGGCCAGGCGCTCAAAGCCTCGGTATCCGGGGATTGAAGAAGAATATCCTCTTCCTTCATCCGGAGAAAATCCTCACCTCCCTGTTGGCGGATGTATTTCTGGAAGGTCCGCTCGTCATGAATTTTTAGTAGCCGCTGGCGGTAAAAACTGAAGACGGTCTCTTCGTCGAGGAAGACTCCCTGACGGCGGAGCTTGTTTTCCATGATGCGGACCTTTTCGATGACCTCCTCGTTGTAACGCAGGAACGGATAGTCCCTTTTCATGGACCCCCGCATGAGCCCTTCACGAATGAAAATATCGTTGGCGGCGGCAGGATCGATCCGGCCATACGAAACTATTCTCCGGGGGATGATCAAGAGACCGAAGAGGCTCACCTGGGCGAAGGCCTGGACTTCCCCCCGTTCTTTGCTCCAGTGGGGTTCGGAATAGGTCACCCGACACAACGGACCGGCGACTTCTTCAATCCATTCCGGCTGGATCGTGGCCACCGTGCGTGCATAGAGTCTCGACGTCTCCACCCATTCCGCGGCAACGATCCATTGCCCGCCGCCGCCGCGTTTGAATAGCCCGGAACCGGGAAAGATCATTGCTTCCTTGCCTTTGGGGGCGGTGTAGATATTCTTCTCCTTTTTCATGGCGATACCGGAAAGAAGCCCGCTCAAAATCGCCTTGTGGATGGTTGCATATTTATCTTCCGCCTGCTCGGATTTTTCTTTTGTCAGCACCGGGAGGGAAGGGCAGTGATTGAATTCCGAGGCAACATCCTGTTGCAGTTCCCCCCCGTCAATTCGATCCGGCTTCCGGGTGTGGCGCTGCTTCATCTCTTCAGCGACGATGATCCGGAGCTGGCGATAAAGATCCTGCCATTCCCGCATCCGCCGGTAAGAGAGAAAATGTTCCCGGCAGAATTTTCGCAGCCGACTCTGAAATTTATCTTTTTCCCCTGCTTCGTGATAAACGTTCCAGATCCGCAGCAAAGTTACAAAGTCCGAAGCCGGGTCCCGGAAACGGGCGTGCATCTGATCCGCCTGGGCGGCTTTCTCCTGGGGACGCTCCCGGGGATCGACAATGCTCAGGGCCGCGGTGATGATCAAAATTTCTTCAAGGCAGCCTCGTTTCATGGCCTCGATGATCATCCTCGCAATGCGCGGGTCGAGAGGCAAGCGGGCCATCAGGCGGCCAATATCGCTCAGTACGGGCTTTTCTTCGATCCGGACGGCGCCGAGTTCCTTGAGAATCTCCATGGCATCAGTGAGCTGTTTCTTGGCCGGGGGATCCAGGAAAGGGAAGGTGTAAACATCCCCGATCGCGAGGTAGAGCATGCGCAGGACAACTCCGGCCAGATTGGCGCGGATGATCTCCGGCGGGGTAAAGGCAGGGCGGGTCAGGTAATCGTTTTTCTCGTAGAGGCGGATACAGATCCCGTTACGAACCCGGCCGCAACGCCCCTGCCGCTGATCGGCGCTGCCTCGGGAGATATTCTGAATGGGCAGGCTGGCCGTGCGCGTCCGGGGGTTATACTGGGCGATCCGCGCCAGGCCTGTATCGATAACGTAACGGATATTAGGAATGGTAATGGATGTCTCCGCCACGTTTGTGGCGACGACAATCTTTTGCCGCGCTGAAGGCTGAAAAACCCGCTGCTGCTCCGCCCAGGTCAGGCGGGAAAACATGGGCAGGATCGTCATATTCTTTCTAAAGCGTCCCGCAAGCAAGTCGCAGGTCTCCCGAATATCCTGCTCCGTAGGCATAAATATGAGGATGTCCCCCTGGTCGCGATCCTCCCGCAGTACCTCCACCGCCTCCACCGCCGCGTCGAGATAAGAGCCGCCGTCGCCATTATCATCACCTTCGGGGACGAGGGGCCGGTAGCGTACCTCCACAGGATAGAGCCGCCCGGAAATCTGAATGATGGGAGCCTTGTTGAAGGCTTGGGAAAATTTCTCCGTATCGATGGTGGCCGAGGTGATGATGACTTTCATATCCGGGCGCCGGGGGAGGATCGTTCGGAGGATACCGATGATGAAATCGATATTGAGGTTCCGTTCATGGGCCTCATCGACGATGATGGTGTCATAGCGGCGCAGGAGGCGATCCCCTTGGGCCTCCATGAGCAGCACGCCGTCCGTCATCAGCTTGATATAGGAATGAAGCCCCGCCTTTTCATCGAAACGGATCTTGTAGGCGATGGATTGGCTGATCTGTTCGCCCAGTTCTTCGGCGATGCGCTGGGCGACCGTAATCGCCGCCACCCGCCGGGGCTGGGTGCAACCGATCAGTCCCCGGATTCCCCGCCCGGCGTCCAGGCACATCTTGGGGATCTGGGTCGATTTTCCGGACCCTGTCTCCCCCGCGATGATCAGTACCTGATGCTTCCTGATCGCCGCCACGATTTCTTCTTTCCGGGCGGTAATCGGCAGTTGGACGGGATAAGAGGTCTTTGGCGCCAGGGCCTGACGTTCTTCCCATCTTTTTTGCAGCGGCGAAGGCTTTCGTTCCATGCCGTCCCTATTCCATAACTAAAAAGGTTCTGTCAATGATCTATGCACATGATCTTGAAACATGTGATTATCTTCTATGGCTATCGTTATCCCTCTCTCTTCCCCAACCGCATCGCCAACCCCTGATTTTCGATGCCAAATATCCCTTGACTCCCAGAAACATCTCCCCTATACCTCGACCCAACAAAAGCAATTTCTTATCCAACCGTCACTGATTCAGGACAAAGGAAAGTAATATGAAGAATACGGAAAGTTTCATTCCTGATTTTAAAGAGCTTGGACTTCTGATGCTGGGTTTTCTCCCATGGATGCTTTTTCTCTTTCTTTCCGGTCACACAATGACGAGCCTGAAGATCGCTATTGTCATCAGTCTGGTTGCTACGGTTATATTTGGTTATGGCGATTTAAAACGGGGCTTTATCCTTAGTTGGGGTACATTTATCTTTTTTTTAATTTGTCTCATCATGATTGATTTCCTGAATAATGAATGGATGGCCATGGAAATGGATTTAGTGTCGAATGTGTCACTTGCAGGCATTATGTGGTTTACTGTTTTAATCGGTAAACCCTTTGCTCTGCAATACGCCCGGTTAGGTATGCCGAAGGAAAGCTGGAATGATCTCAGTTTCATACGTGGTTGCAGGTTCATCACCGTGGTGTGGGCCTGCCTGATGACCTTTGCGGCATTGATATCGATCCTCAAGCGAACCGCCTGGTTGCCTTTCCCCGATTGGGTTTATTTTGATCTAACCCTCTTAAATATTGTGGTTGGACTTGCTTTCACAACCATCTTTAAAAGGAAAAAACGGTTGCAACGCGAACTTGCCACCACTGCCGCATCGAGATAAGAGCCGCCGCCACCTACCGGGGCTGGATGCCGCCGATGAGTCCTCTTATTCCCCGCCCGGCGTCAAGGCACACCTGAATTTCCCTTGCTAATTACTTGAATTTGAGTATTATTTTGCCAAAGCCACATGTATTAATCTACTCGGATCAGGAGGATAATACAATATATGATGGCCAACATCCCATAGTATGAAAAAGGCAAACTCTACAACATTTCCATCATTGACTTCCGCAAAGACCCCAATCAACCTCGTAAATACTTCGATCCCAAGGCCCTGGAAGAGTTGGCCGCCTCCATCAAGAAGCACGGCATCCTCCAGCCCGTGCTTTTCAGCTGAACGGCAATTCTGTTACTGAAAATTATGCCGATCTAACCGCTTCCACTGGTACTGTCGGAGGTGACTTGACCACAGCCAAGCCGCTGATGGAGAATGCGGGCGTATGCTATCTGTGTACAAAGAAAGGTGGCAACTTTGATGTTCCAGGCTGGCTTGCACATAGCTGGATGGCAATGCCAAACCCTCATGGGAAACCGAACTCTGAAGTGTTGCGTCCGTGGGTCAATGGAACAGACATTGTCAAGGAGCGACATGGTAAATGGATAGTGGATTTTGGAACCAGTATAACTGAAAACGATGCCGCACTTTACGATCGACCTTTTGCTCATGTCCTTGAACACGTAAAGCCAGAGCGAGAGAAAAACAACCGCGAAATCAGACGACTTTACTGGTGGCGCTTTTCAGAGACCTTGCCTGCCTTGCGTAAAGCTATAGCATCATTGTCACGTTATATCGTCAGTCCTCGTGTTTCGAAGTATCGTATTTTTTCATGGCGAAATGGAATAGTGATGCCTGACGATGGTGTTGTCGCCATCGCATCCGACTCCAATACTACCTTCGGCATCCTGCACTCACGCTTCCATGAACTCTGGTCGTTACGGCTCTGTACGTGGATGGGCCAAGGTAACGATCCACGTTGCACCCCCACCACTTGCTTCGAAACCTTCCCTTTTCCTGCTGGCCTGACGCCGCGTGAAATGGCAGATATGGAGACGTGCGCCTATGACGACCAGTCTGCCAACGTAGCCAAGGCTATCGCCGAGGTGGCTATCAACCTCAACCAGCACCACGAAAACTGGCTGAATCCGCCCGAATGGGTGGACTGGGTCATAACCACAGAAGAGGAAAAAACCGGCTTCCCCAAACGACCGGTCGCTAAGCCCGGTCATGAGGCAGACCTGAAAAAAAGCGCACCTTGACCAACCTCTACAACACTCGCTCCGCATGGCTGGACATGGCGCACAAAGTCCTTGACCGGGCCGTCGCCGCCGTCTACGGCTGGACAGACTCCACCTTGGACATGTCAGATGAAGAAATCCTGCGCCGCCTACTGGCGCTTAACCTGGAGCGGGGTACACTGACCTATCCTTAAGGTCTTGCCCTTTCTATTAATAATTGATATGATTTGAACATGGATGAACAAGATTGGTGGGTAAACGCTGTCAAGAGTGCAAAAATACTTTCGGAGATTGAATTCGTATTCCGAAGCCTCTTCGCAAGCCTCTCTTCGACTTTCCGGATGTCGTTATTCATGCCGGCGAGACAGCGATTTAAAAGCATCCATTATACGAAGCCGCAAAGACTGGAGACGCAGAGGCTGCGGCTGACCTCATACACGACACCTTCAATTCTGACGCAATAGAGGCATTAAAGGCATTATTGAATGGAAGAAAGCCAATCCTCATAAGCGCTCGCGCTATGGAAGGCGAAGGGGTCAACGCCATACCGGAGACATTTGCTGAAAAGCTTGCAGAAAAACTTGGGCTTGAGGTTGGAAGCGGTATAGTCCAAACGAATATAGTCGGTCATACAGGTTCTGATGGCTTTGGCCGTCTCGCAAGGCAACCGCTCTTTGATGGCGATGTGACTGAAGGTAAGGAATATCTGATTGTTGATGATTTTATAGGTATGGGGGGAACCATTGCCAACCTGAAAGGCTATATTGAGTTAAAGGGCGGGGTTATCATCGGAGCCACCGCACTGACTGGAAAGCCGTATTCTGCCAAGATTGCGCCTGAACGTAACATATTGCAAGACCTGAGGGATAAACATGGAAAAAAACTTGAAGATTGGTGGAAAGAAAAATTCGCTCACACCTTCGACTGCCTTACTCAATCCGAAGCCCGGTACATACTCAGAACCGAGAATTCTGACCGAGTACGAAATAAAATTACTGAGGCAGAGCAAGAAAGAAATTGGAGAGGTAGCGAGGAAAAGATTTAGGGAGAAGTCTCTCTGAATCGGGCCAAGATAGTACTCCCTGATTAGGCATACTTTCATTGCCGAAGGCGTAGGAATGCGAGAAGATAAACGCCAGGATCAGAAGCTAACGGCATGAAATCATAAAATTGACCAAGGCTTAGGATATACGGTATTATCTGCCCACAGCTATTCCTTGATAATGAAAACAATTAGTCATATGGTTTCACTATGAATGAAAACTATTGGCATACGTGCTGGAGGGACTAACGAGATCCACGCCCTGGCCGATTGGCTTCTGGAGAGATAGGATCATGAGAAAACAAGGGAATATAAAAGGATATTTTCTACCATGCCACTCCTGACCATTTATTTTCAGCTCCATCAGCCTTTCCGGCTCCACCCGGACCGGGACAAGTTTCTCTGGGAAGAGAAAAACCGGGAGATCTTCGTCAAGGTGGCCGAGAAGTGCTATCTACCCGCCACCTATCTTTTCACCGAACTACTCCAGGCGTACCCCGAATTCAAGATCACGATGAGCATGTCCGGGGTCTTTCTCGAACAGGCGGAAAACTACCAGCCGGAGGTAATCAAGGCCCTCCAGGGACTCGTCGATGCCGGCAACGAACGGGGCCAGATCGAGTTTCTCGACGAGACATACTACCATTCCCTGACCAGTCTCTTTCAAGATCCGACGAAACGGGAATTTCGCGACCAGGTGTCTCTCCACCGCGATAAAATGCGCCGTCTTTTCGGCGTCTTCCCCACTGCTTTTCGCAACACGGAATTGATGTATAACAACAACATCGCTGCCGTCGTGGCGGATATGGGCTATCGGGCTATCCTCTGTGAAAAGCGGGACGACATGTTTATGAACGAGCAGGTCCCCATATCTCCGAACGCCGTCTTCCGTGCCCGCGGTCTGAATTTGCTGGTTCTGCCGCGGCACCGGGAACTCAGCGACGATGTGGCCTTCCGGTTTCCCCACCGCCCCCTGACGCCGGAAACGTACGCCTCCTATATATCCAAAATTGATGGAGAAGCTGTCCTCCTTGGCTTTGATTATGAACATATCGGGGAGCACATCTGGGAAGATAAGGGCATCTTTACATTCTGGCGCGGCCTTCCCGAGGCGCTCCGTCAATATCCTGCCATCGTCATGGCCAATCCCACCGAGATTGCAGATAATTTTAAGGACGCTACTTGTCCGGATGTGGACATAGACGGACTGGCCACATCTTCCTGGGCCGACGCCAACCGGGATACCTTCGGCTGGTTGGGCAATTTGACTCAATATGAATTATTCCAGGATATCGAATCGATGGAAAACGACGCCCGCCGGGCAGGGACGGAGGAGATGACTCGCTGGCGTTATTTGACGATATCGGATCATGTCTATTTCCTGCATGAAAATATCGGGGAAGATCATGCCGTCCACGCTTATTTTAATCCCTATGGAGGATCCATCTCCCAGCCAACCTATATTCTGACCCGTAAAATTGACCAGCTGCAGATTGCCATCCAGCGCTTCGAAGTGATCAAGAGAAAAGAAAAAACCGCTATTCTTATCATTACCCCGGAAACTGGACACCTGCCCGAGGATATGGGCGATCTGGCCAAGTACATTTCGGGAAAGAGCGGCGGCCTGGGAGAGGTGGTTTCCGCCCTGTGCGAGGGCATGAGCGAGCGCGGTATCCACGTGCACCTGGCGACGCTGAATCTTAAGCGCCGGTTTCAACGGGAAAGCATGATGGACGAAAGGGAGTGGCGCGAGGTTCGCTATCAGATTGATCCGAAAAGGATCCATCTGGTCAGTTCCGCAGTATTTGCTGACAATCTGGGTGCTTATGACGGTAATCCCCTGCTGACGGCCGCTGAATTTCAACGGGAAATCATCAACAATGTCATAAAAACAATCCGGGCGCAGCATCAGGGCAAACTGATCATCCATAGTCACGATTGGATGGCGGGGGGCGCCATAACCGCCTATGCACGGGAAACGGGGTTGCCTGTCCTGCATACCGTTCATAACGTCTTTACGGCCCATCTCCCGCTGGAGTTTCTGGGGGGGGTTAATCTCAACAATTTCAATCAGCATCTCTTCTTATCTTCCGACAATGGCAGGCAATGTGTGGATTGTCAGGCGACGGCGATAAAGAATGCGACGATGATCAATTTTGTCGGCGAGAGGTTTCTTAAAGAGGTTGTGGACGACTACTTCATGGACCGACAGATCATTCCGCCGAGCGTTCGCCAGGAAGTGAAGGCCAAATATTATCATGACGCAGCACGGGCGATCATCAATGCCCCGGCATCGAATATGTATCCGGAGCGTTGCCCTCATCTGACGAGAACATATGGCGTCAATGAAGACGTTATTGCCGCAAAACAGGAAAATAAGCTTGTATTCCAGAAGCTTATGGGATTAAATCTCGATCGGGAAGCTATTCTTTTTTACTGGCCTTCCCGTCTGGATCCTTTTCAGAAAGGCGTTGAACTTCTGGAGCAGTTTGCCCAAGCTTTCGTCAATTCCTATCCTGATGTCCAGATCGCCATCGTCGGCGACGGGGTGGGAAATGATCGCACCCATGTCGATATTCTCGGGAGGATCGCTTATGCATCCCAGGGGCGAATTGCCTATCATCCCTTTACGGAAGGTCTGTCGATGCTTGGCTATGCAGCGGCCTGCGACGTCTTTGGCGCTTCCCTCTACGAACCATGCGGGCAGATTGATCAGGTGGGAAATCTCTTCGGCGCCACGGCGACGAATCGGAACACCGGGGGGTATCACGACAAAATCCGGGAGTTGAGATTGAAGGAAGACGGTTCCCCCCAGGATGTGGGTAATGGTTTTCTTTTCAACGACTATGATGCCGGAGGGCTATGGTACGCCCTGGAAAAGAGCCTCTATTTCCATCGGAAGGGAAGGGAAATAAGGGAAGGGCAGCTAAAACGGATTATGCGGGAAGCAAGGGAAAGATATGATCTGGGGAATATGATCGCCGAATACATCCGGATTTACGAGCGGTTGAATGGAGATCAGCCGCTCATCTGATTCCGGTTCTAAATCAAAGCGCTATCTTCGTTGGCATCGGCAATCGGCTCCTCGACGTATGAAAAATACGCCTGCGTCGCCTCCTCCTCGCCGCCTTGATATCATCTATGCTTTAGAACCGGAAATTAGGGAAAAGATTTCAAATCCGTCCCCAAGCACGATATTTCAACGTCTCCAGCCCAAATCGAGGGACAGGTTTTTCGGGGCTTCGATAGCGACGCCGGTGGATACAATCTTTTTTTCACCCGCGGGAATATCCAGAAGCCAGATCTGGCTGGTCGGGCTATTTTCAGAGGCATTAGGGCTGTTCTTGATCGTGATTTTAATCCGTTTATCCCGGGATTGGGGTAAGGGCTCCTCCATCCGGACCCATACCGGATAATTACGGCCGTTAGCGATTTCGATCCGCCATTCCCAAAGGAAAGTCTGTTTGTCGGCAAAAAAGGTCTTTTCTCCCGACGCCTGGCTGAGAAGAACGGATGATGCCTTGATTAAGGGATCGGCGCCGAAATATATGGTATCTTCACGTCCCGTCAGGGAAAAGGGTCTTTTACCGATCAGGGCGCCGTCAATCATGAATGACGCCGTTCCCCGGGGGATTTCTTTGTCTTCCTGAAACTGAACGGATCCGCGGACAAAGGTCTGATCGCCCTGGGAAGGTCTTGCCAAATGGGTGAATTCAACCGGCCAGGTTTCTTCCTGAACCTGGATGCGTTGCTTAATTCCTGCATTCAGTGAGCGCTTTCCCAGGTTCCATACATGAAAGGAACTTTCCCTGCTCAGGCTTGGCGCCTCAATGGCATTGGCGGCAAGGGATGCCGGTGCTGCCGCTTCGTCGCTCATTTTTTCTTCCATTACCCTTCGGGCGGCTTTATAGACAACCTCTTTACGTGGCTTGATTATCCAGGCCGGCAAATCTTGCGGAGTAGTAGTCGTGGTTGGTTGGAGAGTCGCCAAGCGGACATCTACCTGACGCCAATTCTGCCCGGAACTCTGCCAGATTTCCGCTTCCCAGGAAAAGAGGATGCGCTTTCTCAGGGGTTGCGCTTCCAGACGGTAAAGAGAGGTCCATCCGCAACCCGACATGGTATAGGTATATCTCAGCGTGGCTTCGGCAGCGGCAGGTCCTGACAACAGGACTGTTACCTCCCACACCGTTTCTTTTTTGCCGGCCGTTAGAGCTAAATTGTCTTGTAATTCCTTGATCTTCTTAGTTGTTTCCTCAAGTAAAGGTTCAAGTGCCAGTTTGTCCTGGACCATCTTTGTAATATTCTTCCCGATCGCATTGGACATGTTGCCGGCATCGGCGATGGTCTTTACCTTGGCCTTGGTCTGCAACTGCCAGAACTGGATTTGAGTATCCAAGGCGCGGATACCGGCCTGAAGCCTGTTCTGTTCTCTTTTGAGCTCCTCAAGCTTTTTCCTCATGGTAACGATGCCTTGGTCATCCTGAGGGATTATCTGACGCCATGTCTGGTCCATGATGGTCAAAGAGGCGGGACTTGTGATCTGAGTCGCCAGGGTATCGGGATCCGCCTGGCCGGGAATCGTAATGGTGGCCTGTCTCAAGCCGTTGTCTATCTGTTTGAGTCGAACCTTCTGTACCTCTTTGACTTGCGCTGACTGGGGATAAAATGTCACCTCAACAGGGGCGGCAAAGAGATGTAAAGGGGCCAGTAAAATAGGTAGTAAAATGGCGAATATGCCGGCGAAAATTATTTGCAGGGCGCTTCTATTCATTATCAATCCTCCTATTCACGTTAATGTGGATCACCATAGGGAGCATGGGGTTGTATGTCAACCGATTATTGAAATAATAATTAAAGGATGCAGGGCAACGCAGCATCCAGATCTTTTTACGAAACCGTCAGTGTTTTATGTCCTGGGCAATCCTGATAACGGTATCCATGACTTCTTCCAGATCAACCGTTAAAAGTCGGCGATCCTTCATAACGACCTTGCCGTTGATGATACTCGTCTGTACATCGGCGCCCGAGGCGGCATAGACGAGCTGGGAGCAGACATTATAAACAGGCGTCAAATGCGGTTTCTTCAGATCAACGATGATCAGATCCGCCTTCTTGCCCACTTCGATAGATCCGGTCAGGCGATCCAGCCCCAGTACCCTGGCTCCACCCATCGTTGCCATCGTCAATACCGTGCGGGCGTCCATGATGGACGGGTCTTTTTTCATAACCTTATGTAGTTTTGCTGCGGAATCCATTTCGCCAAACATGTCGTGATCGTTATTGCTGGCGCAGCCATCCGTGCCCAGTCCCACATCGATACCGGCGGCAAGCATCTCTGGAATTGGACCCACGCCGGCAGCAAGCTTCATGTTGCTCTGCGGATTATGGGAAACCTTCACGTGGTTAGCCGCAAGACAGGCGATTTCCCCTTCATCGAGCCAGTTACAATGGACCGCGACGGTCATGTCGTCCAGGACTCCCAGGGCACCGAGGTGGTGCACCGGAGTGTGGCCGTAGCGATTCATGATGATTTTTTTTTCATCGCTTGTTTCCGCCAGATGGATCAGGAAGGGGACGGCATGGCGACGGGCGACCTCCTTGATGGCGCGGATCGTTTGGGGAGAACAGGTGTAAGGGGAATGGCAGAAGAGGGCAGGGGTAATCATGGGTCTTTCCGGCAGCCATTTGCTGAGGAATTTTTCCGCCGCCTGCAAGTGTCTTTCAATCTCGGCTTCAGCAACGTGGTCCACATCTGCGTCCAGGAAGCCCATTCCAGCCACACAGCGGATACCGCTCTCGTAGGCGGCCTGGGCTACACTGCTCTCGAAAAAGTATCCATCGCAAAAGGTTGTCGTTCCCGACAACAGCATCTCCGCAATCCCCAGCAGGGCGCCCGCATGAACCATTTCCCGGTTGACATACTCTCTCTCCGCAGGGAAGATATGGTTATTTAGCCAGTCCATCAAGGGGAGATCGTCGGCGAGGCCGCGAAAAAAAACCATGGGAACGTGGGTGTGAGTATTGATGAGGCCCGGAAGAATCACACAACCATCGGCATGGATGATTTCTTTCGGCGCGTAGAGGCTGACCAGGGGGGCATGGGCTTCCTCGATGAATAGAATCTCACCGTCGCGAATGCCGATGAGGGGGTCTTCAATAAGCCTATTATCTTCGGAAAGAGTGAGGAGTCTGCCGCCCTGAATCAGAATATCAAGAGGTGCACTGCAATGGTCCATGATAATTGGTTATGACTTTCTCAGGCTTTCCCTGACTTTCAACGCTATCTGGTTGACCCGTTCCATGGCTTCCTGTTCATTGATCGTCAGGAGACGGCGGTTTTCCATAACTAACTTACCGTTGATAATGGAGGTGTCCACATCCGCCCCATTGACGGCGTAAACAAGGTGGGAGTATGCATTGTACATAGGGGTTAAGTGAGGTTTCCGGGTATTGATCAGAATGACGTCGGCCTTTTTTCCTGCTGCCAGGACGCCGGTCAGATGGCTCATCCCCAATGCCTGCGCCCCGTTGCGGGTAGCCATTTTAACTACGGTGGGGGCGGGCAGAACGGTGGGATCCAGAGTGGCGACTTTTGCCAGTTTTGCTGCCGTATCCATCTCCTGGAACATATCCAGGTTGTTGTTGCTGGCGCAGCCATCCGTGCCGAGGGCGACATCAAGGCCAAGTTTCAGCATTTGAGCGACAGGCGCGATGCCGGAGGCCAGTTTCATATTGCTTTCCGGATTGTGGACGACCTTGCAGCCGTGATCCGCAAATATCCGTATGTCCTCTTCATCCATGCAGACGCCGTGAAAAACAATCAATTGTTCGTCAAGATAACCGATATCCTTAAGAAAGAGTGTCGTTTTCTTCCCATATTTATCCGTCAATTGTTGAACCTCGGCGCTGTTTTCAAGATAATGCACGCCAATGGGAACATTATATTCCCTCGCCAGGTCTTTAGCGCCCTTGAGAAGGGGCGGCGAGCAGGTATAAAGGGCATGAGGCTCGACAATGATCTGCACGAGCGGGTCGCCGGACCATTTTTCAAGGAGTTTCCTCGTATAATTTATGCCCTCCGCGGGGGTTTTGAAACAGGGGGAAGGGAAGTCAAAAAGGACCTCCCCGACGAGGCACCTCATGCCGGCGTGTTTTGCCGCGGAAGCAGTTTCATCCTCGAAGATGTACATGTCACAGAACGTGGTGGTGCCGGATTTGATCATTTCGGCGCAGGCCAGCGCACTCCCCCAATAGGCAAGCTCCGGAGATACATTTCTGGCTTCGGCGGGAAAGATATAGTCGTTCAGCCAGGTCATGAGATCCATGTCATCGGCAATACCCCGGAAACAGGTCATGGCGGCGTGGGTATGACCGTTGATCAAACCCGGCATGACGATACAGTTGCGAGCGGATATTTCCTTTTTCCCCCGGTACGCCTTTTTTATGTCTTCCGTATGACCCAAGTCAATTATCGAATCATTTTCAATGGCCAGAGCGCCGTTATCGTATATGGTTCCCGAGTTATCCATGGTGACGATCAGCCCTTCGGTGATCAAGATATCGACGTCACGCATCCGCTTCCCCCTTCATTCTTTCAGTGTTTGGCGAAGTTTGCATATCTCTGAGAAAATGTCCAGAAAGAGTAGATGAAATTCTTGACATGAATTGCGGGAAATAATATTGAAACAAGAACAAATAAAGCCTGGGTGGCGGAACTGGTAGACGCAAGGGACTTAAAATCC
>JALNVY010000022.1 GCA_023231165.1 Syntrophales bacterium
GATATCAAAAGCATGAAGATGAGAGCTATCAGCAGTTTCAAACCATATCTTTTAAAGGGACTCATATTTTTTCACCTGTCCTTAATCGTTATTGTTGCCTTGTTTTATAGTTCTTACTACTTACTAACACGCCGTCTTTTATTATTCAAGACGGTTTTTTTGTCCTCTTTGTGAATATGCGTTGTCCTTAGAATCGGTATTGAGCACATGGCCGTACGCAATTTTCTGACCGGGCCGGCGGCAATATCCATCAACGTCATGATTTGTGGTTGCATGTTTAACATTTGAAATTGCCCTCCTTTATCTTCGATCACTTTTTTGACATTTAATAAGAGACGTAACCCCATACTATTCATATAGGACAGCATAAACATATCGAAATGGAGAGCCCGAGTTCTTGAGTTAAGAATCGGTTCCAATTTGCGTTGGCATGAATCATAGGTCTTATTATCTAAGCTGCCATTGAGGATCACGACATATGACCCCTCTCCTTTTGTCGTAATATGAATATCAAGGCCCATTTTCGATTCTCCTTTTTCCTTTGTATATTTCGTAATAGATAGCTTGTTTATTAATCATATCAATTATTTCTTCTGTCTGCCCTTTGGTGATAATGTTGGCGACGGATGCCTGCTTGACTAATATCAACGCTCGCTCCTCCATGACTGTCCGGAATAATTCCGGCGTTATCCCGTTTTCGTCCAGAAATTCGGGCAGCGGTTTGCATCTGGTTTGCTCTTTGATTATGTCCACCGATTTTCCCGTGAGTTGTGAAAGGACATTAAGCTCTTGGGCGTGCAAGAGGAGCTTAACGCCAAAAGGTATGGGTGCTGGCATTGGTGGCCGCCGGGGTGACGTGTAAGGGTCATGAATGTTGCCGGAAGATTCCATTTGCGGCGAGAGAGAAAAGGCCATGCCGGTGGCAATGATGCTGATTGCAATAACGGCGGCGGCCAGTATCCAGTAGATTCTATTTGTTTCTTTCTTTTCCATGACGACTCTCCTTTTTGTGTAATGTTGCAGTCAAACTAACAGAATATTATGGATAAATTATGAAGAATGAGTGGAAAGATTGTGTTATTGTTTAGGGGCCAAGGAAGCGTGAATAAGGGATGTTTTCTCATCTTTTCACAAACAAAAATGTTATTGGCTTTAAAGCCGCAATATCTTGTCTAAATCTGGAATTAGAATTATTCATGGCGTAACGCCTCGATCGGATCAAGCCGGGCGGCTTTGATCGCCGGGAAATAGCCGAAAATAACCCCCACCGCCGCCGAGAACAGGAAGGCGATGAGCACGATGCCGGCGTTGAAGATGAAAGGAACGCGCAACACGGCGGCAAGCCAGACGGATGAGATAAGAGCCAGTACAATACCGATCAGGCCGCCGAGTGAAGAAAGCACCACCGCCTCCACCAGAAATTGCATGAGCACTTCCCGTTCGAGAGCGCCGATGGCGAGCCGGATGCCGATCTCCCGGGTCCGTTCTGTGACCGACACCAGCATGATGTTCATAATGCCGATCCCGCCGACGAGCAGGCTCACGGCGGCCACGGCGGTCAGCAAAGCCGTGAGCAATTGCGTGGTTCCCGTGAGCATTTTGGCGATCTCCTTCATATCCATGACATTGAAGTTGTTGTCATCACTCGGTGATAGATGACGCCGTTCCCGGAGCAATCGCTCAATATCCTGTTGGACCTTCTCGGTTGATGCGCCCTGTCGGACCGAGACCTGAATGAGCGCGACATCCTGATTGCCGGCGATACGCCGTTGCAGGGTGACAAGCGGGAGCACCACGATATCGTCCTGGTCCGTCCCCATGGTGCTCTGACCTTTACCCTCCAAAAGGCCGATCACCTCGCACGAAAGCTTTTGCAGTCGTATCCTTTCCCCCATGGGGTCTTGCCCGCCGAAGAGTTTCCTGCGCACCGTCTCTCCAATGATACAGACCGCTGCCCCGCTCCGCAGCTCACTTTCGCTGAAAGGCCGGCCCGCCCCGATGGACCTGTTCGTTACCCGAAAGTATTGATTATCACTTCCCGTTACCATGGTCGACCAGTTTTGATTGCCGAAGATGGCCTTGACGGACTGGGATGAGACCGGGGCCACGGCGTCAACGGAGCTGATATTCCCCGCAATGGCCTCAGCGTCACTGACTTTGAAGGGAACGGTACCCGAAGCCTGTCCCGGTCCGAGTCTCTTTCCAGGACTCACCATCAGCAGGTTGCTGCCCATGCTGGCGATCTGTTCCCTGACCTGGGCGGTGGCGCCCCCACCGATGGTCACCATGGTGATAACGGCGCCTACGCCGATGACGATCCCCAGTGTGGTCAGAAACGAACGCAAGACATTGCGCCTTATTTCCCGCAGGGACAGCAGAATCGCATTCCACAGCATTATCGGTCCCCCTCGTTTTGTTCATCCGAGGCAATCAGGCCGTCCCGAAAACGGATGATGCGCTTCCCGTAGGCGGCCATATCCGGTTCGTGGGTGACCATGATGATGGTGATCCCGCGATTGTAGTTCAAGGAAGTGAGTAATTCCATAATTTCCCGGCTCCGCGCCGTATCCAGATTGCCCGTCGGCTCATCCGCCAGGAGCACCGCAGGTCCGGTGACGATGGCCCGGGCGATGGCGACCCGCTGTTGCTCGCCTCCCGATAATTCACCGGGGGTATGGGATTCCCATCCTTTGAGCCCCACCGTTTCCAGAGCCTCAAGAGCGCGGGTTCGCCGCTCGCCGGCGGGGGCGCCGCGATAGATCAGAGGCAATTCCACATTTTCCAGGGCCGAAGTGCGGTTCAGGAGGTTATATCCCTGAAACACGAATCCCTGATAATGACGGCGCAGTAGGGCACGCTGATCGCGGGTCAACTTACCGACCTCGACGTCCGTAAACATATATGTGCCGGCAGTTGGCGTATCCAGGCAACCGAGAATATTCATGCAGGTGGATTTGCCCGATCCGCTCGGACCCATTATGGCGACAAACTCACCCTCATCAACACGAAGATCTACCCCCCTCAGGGCCTCCATAGACGAATGCCCTTCACCATAGATTTTGGTTACCCCCCTGAATTCGATAAGACGACGCCCGGATTTGCTCTGCGTATTTTCACCGCCGTCGATCTTCATTTGCCCCCTGTTATGACATCAACAACTACTTCCATGCCGGGTTGGATGTCTCCGGTCACAACTTCCGTCAGGCTCCCGTTTGTCGAGCCGATGGTGACCGGAACGGATGTGATCTGATTATTTCTCAATACCCAAACCCGCTGCTGCTTTTTATTGGTGGTCTCGTCATTGCGCTGTTGGGAGCCGGAGCTGGGTGGGCGCGGCAGTAGAGCGCCCACCAGACCGCCTGTGGCCTTCGTTTCCTGCTGAATGGGAGGGGTGAAGCGCAGCGCCGCACTGGGGATCAGGGTGGCGTTGGCGATTTTTTTCACCGTGATTTCCGCCGTGGCCGTCATTCCCGGCCGCAGAGACAAATCCGGGTTGCTGACTTTCAGTACGGTTTCGTAAGTCACGACCCCGGAAGTTGTTGACGAACCATAACGCGCCTGGATGATTCGCGCCTCGAAAGTTCGATTCGGGTACGCAGCAACGCTGAAAGTAGCTGGTTGACCTTCCTGCACTTTGCCCACATCAGCCTCGTCAACATTCACGTGCAGATCCATATGCGTCAGATTCTCAGCCAGGGTGAACAGCACCGGTGTTGTCATGGAGGCGACCACGGTTTGCCCTGGCTCCACACTGCGGGTGAGGACGATGCCGTTGATGGGAGACCGGATAACCGATTTGGATAGGTCGGTCTCGCTGACCTGGAGCGTGGCTTGCGCCTGGGAGACTGCCGCCGTGTAATTGGCGGCATCGGCCTTTGCCCGCGCGGATGCCGCTACCGCCGCATCCATTTCCGACTGCGAGGGGACCTTGCCGTTGCTCAATTCATGCACTTTTTGAAGCTGCGTGAGTTTAGCCCGGGTTTCCATGACCGTTGCCTGGGCCTGCAAGACCTTCGCTTTTGCAACCTCCAGGGCGGCCCTGGATTGGGTAATCGTCGCCTCCAGTTTGGACGTGTCCAGTCGTACCAGGACCTGGCCGACCTTCACCATGCTGTTGTAGTCTGCTTCCACGCTCCTGATGGTTCCGGACAACTCACTGCCGACGTCAACCTTATTGGTTGGCTGTAAGGTACCCGTAGCGGTTACGATAACGGTGAGATCGCCACGCCGAACTTGTTCGGTTTTGTATTGGATCACCGTCGACTTGCCTCCCGTTTTCAAAAGAACCGTTGCGGCAACTGCCGCGACGGTTACCAAGAGGGCGATGACTACGTATCTCTTCCACCGTTTCCTTAGCCCCGGGAAGTGGCGTTTCTCCATGGTTCCGGTAATATCCGAGGCTGGATTAATATCCGATTTCATTATTTTTCTCCATTTACACGCTGTTTCTTCTCGTCGGGGGCCAGTGATTCCCAGCCACCGCCGAGGGCTTTATATAGTTTGATCAGGTTGGCGGTTACCTTGCCTTTGCTCTGGGTCAGCGCTTCCTGGAAGTTCAGGAGCGAGCGCTGCGCATCCAGGACATTGGTGAAATCGGTCAGGCCTGCCTGGTACTTTAACTGCGCCAGTTCAGCCGCCTGACCAGCCGCCTGGGTTGCCTCATTCAACGACTGACTGCGTCGCTGTTCTTCGGCGTAGGCCGAAAAAGCGTTTTCCACCTCTTCCAGGGCGGCGAGCACCGCGGTTTCGTAAGCTATCAGATATTGCTCCTGCAAGGCGGATTGGATTTCGATATTTTTACGGATGGCCCCGGCGTCGAAAATTCTCCAGGTAACTCCCGGACCGCCGCTCACGACCCCGCTGCCTGAAGATAACAGGTTGCCCGTCGATAAAGATTGCAGACCGATGGCGCCGCTGAGGGTGAACTTGGGGTAGAGATCCGCGGTGGCCACGCCGATACGAGCCGTTTGCGCTGCTAATTCTCGCTCGGCCCGGCGCACGTCGGGACGTTGCCGCAGGACATCCGCCGGCACCCCGACCGCGACTTCCGGCGGCGTGACCGGTATGGGTTTTCGTTCTTCCAGTTCTGCGTGCACCTTTCCCGGTGTCTCCCCCAGCAACACCGCCAAGCGGTTCATGGCGCCTTCGATCCCGGTGCGGAGGGTCGGTAGCTGGGAACGGGTGTTTTCAAGGTTGTAGCGGGCCTGTTGCACCGCAAGCTCGTCGCTCAATCCCGCCTGATATCTCCACAGGGTTAACCGGTAAGTTTCGTCCTGGCTGCCGAGGTTTGTTTCCGCCACGGCCAGCCGGTCCTGGTAGGTGCGCACCTCCACGTAGTTCAGGACCGTTTCGGCAAGCAGGGAAACGAGGACGTCGCGCAGGTCTTCCTGGGCGGCCCGGAGGTCAGCATCGGCGGCCTCAACGGAGCGACGGATACCACCGAAGACATCCAACTCCCAGGAGGCGTCTACACCTCCGGCATAGAGGTTACTGGTCGTGCCGATCCCGGCGTTATTACTGGTGCTGCTCCGTGTGGCGGAACCGGTGGCATCAAGTACGGGAAAGAGACCGGCCCAGGCAACGCCCCGGCTGGCGCGGGCCTGGCGGACCCTTGCCCGGGCCTTCTTTAGGTCGAGATTTCCCGCCGCCGCCCGTTCGATCAGTCCGGACAATTCCGGGTCGTTAAATTTAGTCCACCATGCGGCGAGGCTTTGTGCGCCGGCAACTTCCGCCTTGAGGCCGCCCTGGAGTTGGGTATGCCAGTTCCCGGAAACAGACGTCCCGGGAGGGACATAATTTGGCCCGACCGCGGCACACCCAGATAGGAGCAGGATGACAATGGCCATGGAAAAACGGAATATCGATCTTACCAGGGCTGAGATATCATGGTAATTCATGAATATACGTTGAAACCTCGCTTCAAGATCGAATTGGTTTTCGATCTCCATTTTTCAAAACGGTCACCTGTATAGACTGTAATTGTGGAGAAAATATGAAGACGGAATGTAAAAGTTATGGATTTTCAGTTTGGCGGTAAATATGGGCTTATGCGGGGCGTGACGTTGTGATATGAGATGCATGTTTATGACCCTGCGTAGGAAGCATGATGAGGAACTGATATGCGAATAAAACTCTCGGCTAAATTTTTTCTTGCCTTCTTGATGACTTCACTCACCATTATCGCCCTAGTGGTCGTGATAGGAGGGTGGTATGCCGACCGGGCTTTTTCCGAGTATGTACATAAAATGGAGGTATTACAGCTTGACGAGCTAACGGTTGTGCTGACCGAAGAGTATCGGGAAAATAACGGCTGGGAAAGGTTAAAGAAAGACAGGCAGCGGTGGCAGCATCTTATACGGCCCCGTGTCTTTGTCGTGGATAAAGAGGCCCCTGATCCCCGCCCGAATCACCTTCCACCCATGCCGCCGGAGGCAGGAAACAGGGAACGGGATGACCGTGGCCCGCCGCCCGTGATGACGGGCGATCGTCCCCCGGATGAAGACCGGGGCAAAAAAAGCCCCCGGCCGCCCTTTGCCATCGAGCACCGCCTTACGCTGTTTGACGCCGGGAAACGATTTGTTATCGGCGTATCCTTTTCACCGGATGATAATACGCTCCGGGAAATCACCGTTGACGGCGTCGCGGTGGGCTGGCTCGGGATGAGGAATGAAAAAAGATTATCGCGGCCCCATGATGTTGCCTTTGTCAAAGCACAGATAATGGCTCTTTGTACTATCGGCGCTGTCGCCCTCTTGCTGGCGGCGGCAATGGCTTTTCTGCTTTCGCGGCATCTCCTCGCTCCGGTACGGCAGCTTATTAACGTCGCCAGGGCACTGACGGCACGGGATTTTAGCGCGAGAATCAAAGTAGAAACAGGTGATGAGCTTGGGCAACTAGCTAATGATTTCAACAATATGGCCGCTCAACTGGAGCGCTATGAGCAGTTGCGGCGGCAGTGGCTCTCCGACATATCCCATGAGCTTCGGACCCCCCTGTCCATTCTGAGGGGAGAGATCGAGGCGATGCAGGACGGTATCAGGACCACTGACGGCTCCGCCCTGGCCTCTCTCCATGCGGAATCTCTTCGCCTCGGCAAACTGGTTGATAACCTACATGATCTGTCTATTGCCGATAGCGGAACGCTTTCCATGAAACGCCTGCCCGTCCAGCCGGGTGCGGTCCTCCGCGAGGCACTGCAAAAATATCTCGGCAGGCTTGCTCAGCGGCATATTACCCTTGTGGATGAGCTGGGGAACCAGCAAATTACCATTCCGGCGGACAGAGATCGGTTGGAGCAGCTTTTCTGCAACATTCTGGAAAATACTGTACGCTATACCGAATCGCCCGGTGTTTTGAAAGTCCGGCAAGAACTGACAGATGAGATGCTGATTATCTCTTTTGAAGATTCCGGACCTGGGGTGCCGGAAGCGAGTTTGATCCGTTTATTCGACCGGCTTTACCGTGTAGATCCGTCCCGCAGCCGCGATCTCGGTGGGGATGGGCTGGGGCTGGCGATATGCAAACAGATAGTCCAGGCTCATGATGGTGAAATCAAGGCTTCTCATGCAAAGTTGGGGGGATTGCTAATCGAAATCGTGCTGCCCGTGGGCGACATCAGGAGCCGTCCTGTAAACCTTTAAGGCAAAAGGAGAAAACCATAATGGCCGGTCATATTCTCATTGTCGAGGATGAACAAAAAATTGCCGCCCTGCTTCAGGCCTATCTTGAAAAAGCGGGTTACAGCGCCAGCGTTTTGAATCGCGGCGACCAGGTCCTGGCCTGGATAAAACAAAGTCCTCCCGATTTGATGCTCCTGGATATTATGTTGCCGGGAATGGACGGTATCGACGTCTGCCGGGAAGCGAGAAAGTTCTCTATGGTGCCAATCATTATGATCACGGCCAAAGTGGAAGAGGTGGATCGACTGATCGGGCTGGAGATCGGCGCCGATGATTATATCTGCAAGCCCTTCAGCCCCCGGGAGGTGGTGGCGCGTGTGAAAGCCGTCCTGCGCCGTAGGCGCCCGGAACCGGCAGACAGAAAGCTTACTGCCGGACCGCTTGTGTTGGACGAAAGCACTTACCAAGTCGAAGTTATGGGCAACGAACTTGACCTGACGCCAAGCGAATTTCGGCTCTTGCAGGTATTCATGTCACAGCCGGGGCGCGTCTTTTCCCGGGATGAACTATTGGTGCGCGCCCAGGGCTACGACTGTGAGGGCTATGACCGTACCATAGATTCCCATATAAAGAATCTCCGGAAAAAGATTGCCCTGCACCTTCCAGATCGGGAGGTGATAAATACCGTGTATGGCGTCGGCTATAAACTCAGTTATCTCTGAACACGCATCCAGATCAGACCCAGATATTCATGGATGGCCGCTTCCATCTCGCGCAAAGAACCGGAACCGGGGAAGAAAGCCTGGGGATGAATACGCGACTGTTTAACGACCATGTAATTGGTGGGCGCGGCGATCGGGTTCATGCCGAATTTGCGAAAAAGAGCCATGGACCTGGGCATGTGGATGGCCGATGTCACGAGAATGAACTTATTATCGCCAACGATGTTTGAGATAAATTTTGCCTGATCCGCCGTATCCAGGGATTTATTTTCCCTTACCATGTCACTTTCACTCATTCCCATCAAAATGGCCGTTTTCGCAAGCGTTTCGCTTTCCGGTGCGTCCTGAAATACAGCCCCGCCGGAAAGGATGAGTCTGGAGTCAGGGAGTTGACGGTGGAGCCGTACCCCTTCCAGGAGCCGAGCCAGGGAATCCGGGTTAAGCTGGCTGGAAAGGGGCAGACGCGGATCGGGCAGGGAACCCCCTCCCAGGACAACAATCCATTTAATGTCTTTGGAGTTATGGATATTTTTCGCATTGAGCAAAGGGAAATAACGGTTTTCTAGTGATACGACGAGCCGGTCGGCCAGAAATCCGTAACTTGCTATCAGGAGCAGGATCGTTCCCAGCGTAAGGAAAATTTTACCAATATTTTTCTTTCTGGTCATCCACATGAGCATCAAGCCGGAAACCAGCAAGACCAACACAATGGACAAGGGCTGAAAGAGGGGGGAGACAATTTTTTTCAATAAAAAGAGGATTTCGGCCATCATCGTAACAGGTCTTTCCCCGTCTCCGGGTTCCCGCTTGGCAAGTCGGTAAAGGGCATGGTCAGGTGATAGACGCCGTATTCCATAACCGCCTGGATCGGCAGGCCCGCCTTTTCATAAACCTTGAAGATAGCCTTGTTATTGGCAATGATGTCTGCCGTGAACCCCAAGAGGCCTTTCCCCCTGGCGACCTTCATGAGCATTTGCAGGATCAGGGAAGCGATCCCCTTGCCTTGATAAGTTTCTTCCACGACAAAGGCCGTATCGGCGTATGGCTGGTCGGCAAGGCGGACGTACCTTCCTTCGGCGATAATCCTTTCCATCCCCGCCGCCTCAACCACCCCGACGATCGACATGACCTTTCGGTAGTCCACATTTACATATTCCTGCATTTTGGCATGAGGCATCGCCTTGATCTCGCTGAAGAAACGATAATAGATCGTATGATCAGAAAATCGGTAAAAGAGGCGCCGCATCTCTTCTTCATCCGAAGGCTTGACGGCCCGAAAGTTGACGGTCAGACCGTCTTTCCAGGTATGGGAAAAGGAGAGATCAAAGGGATACATGGCCCCCGATTCGGAAAGGTAAATCTGGTCGGGGAAAAGAATATGGGCCTCTTTGGCCTGTCTGACGAGTTCCGGCCGGTCAGCGGGATGGGCGATGTCAATGAGGGCCTGAGCACGCTCCCGGACCGTACGTCCTGACATCGAGGCGATTCCGTACTCGGTGATGATAAGATCCAGAGACTCGCGGTTGCTGAACTGGTTAGGGAAATCCTGTACGGAAAGGAGAATGTTCGCCTCCCCTTTCAAATTGCGACTGGGCAGGGCAAAGACGGCGCGACCTCCCCTGGAGTGCATGGCTCCTGCAAAGAATTCTTCCGCCTGCCCCGGTCCCCCGCCCACATTGCCCCGCCCGGTATGCATGGCAATATTACCGATGAGATCGATTTTTCGCGCCGGCAGAATAGCCATCATCCGGTCGTTGAGACTGATACGGAAGTTATCGGAGACAATGTCGATGCCCTGAAACTCAATGAGGGGGTTGTTATGGAGCCATTTCATCAGATCTGGCGTCCCCTGGGCATAGGAAGTCAAAGACTTATTGCGGAAATATCCCTTTTTCCGGTTGGTTACCGCGCCGCTCTTTACCAAGTCCATGAGGGCGTCAGTAAAGAAAAAGGTATGAACCCCCAAGTCCCGCTTGCGGGTAAGATGTTTCCCCAGGGCCTCGAAGAGAGCTCCGGGATAGAAGGACAGGCAACTGCCATCGGTGATCACGGAGGCGACTTGGGCGGCCACCTTGTCCATGACGTCATCGACCGGTTGGCGGGGCAGGTAAATGAGTGGTTCGGAGGCGCGGACGAGGCAATCGAAATCATTGAAATGAACGAAGGTATTACCCATTGTTCTGGGGACTTGATCGTTGATTTCTCCCACCACCAGCGTCGCCTTTTCCATAGCATATTTGGCAGCGTCCACGGCAACCCCCAGGCTTGCGAATCCGGACTCATCGAAAGGTGAAATCTGAATGAAAACAACATCAACCCGAATGGCCCCGGATTCAATGAGGCCTGGGATGCGGGAGATACGGCTGGGAATGAGGTCCACGGAACCGGAGGTAATGGCATCCCCGGCCAACCATCCGGAATAAAAGGTTTTCAGGCGGAACTTGCTGGGAGCAGCCTTGGACTGAAAGTCAATGGCCTCGCCAAGGCTGACCAATTGAATGAGTTCCAAGTCGGCAAGATTGGTTTTTGTGGCAGACAGCAGGGCCTTGATGAGGGTCCGCGGTTCCGCTACACCAGTGCCCAGAAAGATACTCATGCCCGGCGTGATACGCTCCAAGACCTCAGCGGTGGAGACGAGTTTTTCGGTGATATCGAAATTCATAGTCTGTGCTTGGCGATCTACCCTTTCCCGCAGGTCATGTCAAATGCTCTTTTGATGATAACGGCAAAGGGCTTGACGTAATCACAAAAATTATACTACGTAAAATTCCTCATTATTTAACCTTAGAGGAGTGTGCATCATGATTCCCCGTTATTCCCGAGAAAAGATGGAACGTATCTGGAGCCCCGAGAATCGCTATCAGAAGTGGCTCGATATAGAGATCCTCGCTTGCGAGGCCATGACAAAGATGGGTCTAATTCCGGAAGCCTCTCTAAAGATGATCAAGGAGAAGGCCGGCTTCAATGTGGACCGGATCGATGAGATCGAAAAAACTACCAAGCACGATGTCATAGCCTTTCTCACGTCGGTGACGGAAAAAGTGGGGGCCGATGGCCGGTTTATCCACATGGGACTGACCTCGTCGGATATTCTGGATACCTCGCTGGCCCTCTTGATGCAGGAGGCCGCCGATATCCTGCTTGCAGATCTGGAAGCCCTCCTTGGCGTCCTGAAGCGGCGGGCCCTTGAACATAAATTCACGTTGATGATCGGCCGTTCCCATGGCATTCATGCCGAACCGATTACCTTTGGCCTGAAGATAGCCCTCTGGTATGGAGAAATGCAGCGAAACCGGGACCGCCTCTTCAGGGCGAGGGAGAGCGTAAGTGCCGGCAAGATTGCCGGGGCCGTGGGGACATTCTCGTTCATCGATCCCTTTGTCGAGGAATACGTCTGTGCGAAACTGGGCCTCAAGCCGGCCCCCGTTTCTTCCCAGATCGTTCAGCGGGACCGTCACGCCGAGTTTTTCTGCACCCTTGCCATTATTGCCTCTTCCCTTGATAAATTTGCCCAGGAAATACGGCTCCTCCAGCGGACGGAGGTTCGGGAGGCGGAAGAGTATTTCTCCCCCGGCCAGAAAGGTTCATCCGCCATGCCCCATAAGCGCAATCCCGTCCTTTCGGAGAATCTGTCCGGTCTGGCCAGGCTGATGCGCTCCTATGCAGTGGCAGCCCTGGAGGACATTCCCCTCTGGCATGAGCGGGACATCAGTCATTCCTCCGTGGAGCGGGTCATCTGTCCCGATGCGACGATCCTCCTGGATTTCATGCTCAGCCGGTTTACCGGCATGGTCGAAAAGCTGGTGGTCTATCCCGAAAGAATGCTGAAAAATCTCCAGATGACCCATGGCGTCATTTTTTCCCAGATGGTCCTCCTCAAGTTGATTGATAAAGGGTTGTCTCGGGAAGACGCCTACGCCGTCGTCCAGAGACAGGCCATGCGCTCCTGGGAGGAGGGAAGAGATTTCAAGTCTCTCCTGGCTGAGGATGAACAGGCGAAGAATTATTTGGGGTCTGACGAGCTTGACGCCATCTTCCGCACGGATAATTTCCTGGGAAAGGTGAATTTCATTTTCAATCGCGTCTTTGGTAAGGAATGATGATTATTTCGCGATAATGGTGTCCCGCCGCCAGTGAACATCGTCCCGTTCGGGAAAATCGATGTTGTAGTGCAATCCCCTGCTTTCTTTTCTCATCCGTGCGCAGCGGACAATAATTGCCGCCACCGTGGCGATATTGCGGAGTTCCAGCAGATCCCGGGTAATGACGAAATTCCGGTAATAATCATCAATCTCCCGGGAAATGAGATCGATGCGCCGGTCCGCCCTTTCCAGGCGCTTGTCGGAACGGACGATGCCCACATAATGCCACATGCAAAGCCTGATTTCGTCCCAGTTATGAGAGACGACAATGGATTCATCGCTTTCCGTAGCCCCCCGGGGGTCCCAGGGGGGAATGGTGATGTCTTCATCCCGAATGTGTTCAAAATCTTTCTGAATTCTTAAAAAAGCACGATGGGAGAAGACAATCGCCTCCAGGAGGGAATTACTTGCTAAACGGTTGGCCCCGTGCAGTCCTGAGCAGGAGACCTCACCAAAGGCAAACAGCCGGTCGATGCTCGTCTCTCCGTGTTCGTTGATCAGGACGCCACCGCAGAGGTAATGGGCGGCGGGGACGACCGGTATGGGATCGGTGGCCATATCGATGCCATAGAGGAGGCATTTTTCGTAAATGTTCGGGAAGCGGGACATTATAAAATCACGGTCCTTATGGGAGATGTCCAGCAGGACATAGTCGTCCCCTGATTTCTTCAGTTCCGTATCGATGGCTTTAGCCACTACATCCCGAGGGGCAAGACTCTTCATGGGGTGATACCTTTCCATAAAGGGCTCGCCGTTTTTAAGCCTCAGGATCGCTCCTTCGCCGCGGACAGCCTCGCTGATCAGGAAGGATTTAGCGTCGGGATGAAAGAGGCAGGTGGGATGAAACTGGATGAATTCCATGTTGGCGATTTGAGCGCCGGCCCGATAGGCCATAGCAATGCCGTCGCCGGTGGCGATGTCCGGATTGGTGGTTACCAAATATACCTTGCCGCAGCCCCCGGTTGCCAGGATTACATATTTTGCCTTGAAGGTGTGAACCCGATTATTATTGAAATCGAAGACATAGGCGCCGATACACCGGTTTGCTGAAATATCGGTCCGGCCGGTGACAAAGGACTCCATAATAAGGTCGATGGCTATGAAGTCCTCATAAATGTGGACGGTTTTTTTACGGCTGACATATTCATTGAGGGCCCTTTCTATCTCCCTGCCGGTCAGGTCCTTGGCATGGAGGACCCGGCGCCGGGAGTGACCGCCTTCACGACCCAGATCGTAGCGATAGTTACCGACGCTTTCGTCTCTGGTGAATTCGACTCCCCATTGAACAAGCTCCTTGACTCGCTCAGGACCTTCCTCTACGACGAAACGGACTACGTCTTCCTTACAGAGATCAGCCCCGCAAGTGAGGGTGTCCTGAATGTGGGAGGCAAAGCTGTCTTCCTCGTCCTGAACCGCGGCGATGCCGCCCTGGGCGTAGTTGGTGTTCGATTCGAATTTGCCCTTTTTTGTCACAACGGCCACCGTTCCCAACTCTGCCGCCTTGATGGCGAAACTGAGGCCGGCAATGCCGCTGCCGAGAATAAGAAAGTCAGTCTGAGTCTCCATGATGCACATCGCCTCAAAAGGTATTTACAACTCTGCGAAATTTCTATATACCTCCTTAGTTATTTTGTAAAAGGAAATGAATGGGGAGGTTTCATGCTGATTTTAGGGATTGAGTCATCCTGTGATGAGACAGCGGCAGCGGTCGTCCAGGATGGCAAACGGGTCCTTTCGAATGTTATTGCCTCACAGGTTAAAGTCCACGGGAAATATGGAGGGGTCGTTCCGGAGATCGCCTCGCGAAAACACACGGAAGCGATCATCCCGGTGATTCTTCAGTCTTTGGAAGACGCCGCGGTTGATCTTGGTGATATTGAAGGAATTGCCGTGACCAGAGGGCCAGGTTTGATCGGATCGCTCCTGGTCGGCCTTTCGACTGCCAAGGCTATCGCCTTTGCCCGTGGCCTGCCAATGGTGGGCGTCAATCATCTGGAGGGCCATATCGCCGCCGCACTGCTCCTCGCAGCACCTCCCTCTTTCCCCTTCGTGGCTCTGGTCGTTTCCGGGGGGCATACCAACATCTATCTATTCAGGGATTTCCAGGACTGCACCTGTCTGGGTCAGACCCGGGATGATGCCGCCGGCGAGGCCTTTGACAAGGCGGCAAAGTTGCTGGAGATAGGTTATCCCGGAGGGGTGGTCATCGACAGTATGGCCAAACTGGGCGATCCCAGGGTCGTTGCTTTTCCCCGGGCCATGCGTGACAGTCTCGATTTTAGTTTCAGCGGCGTGAAGACATCTCTTCTCAACATGGTCAAAAAACAGGGGCGTCTCTTTACGGAGGCAGAATTGCCCAATGTCGTCGCCGGCTTTCAGGAGGCCATCGTCGATGTGCTGGTGCAAAAAACCCTGAAGGCGGCGGAAAATTCTGCCATAAAAAGGGTAGTAGTCTGCGGCGGCGTCGCGGCCAACAGCCGCCTGAGGGAACGTTTTTATCAGGATGGAAAAGAAAAGGGGATGGAGGTCTTCATCCCGCCGCCCGTTCTCTGTACGGACAATGCCGCGATGATCGCTGTCGTCGGCGAGCAACTCCTGACGAGGGGAAAGCGGGACAGCCTGGCTCTAAACGCCGTTTCACGCTGGCCTTTAGAACTCCAGTCATGAATATCATAAAAAAGCGCTGCAAGGATTTTTATAATCGATTTATCAGCCTGAAGGGAGAACCGGCAAATATTGCCATGGGGATGGCCATTGGCGTTTTTATTGGCGTGACACCGACGATTCCTTTTCACACGGCCATGATTATTGCCGTGGGCATACTCTTCAAACAGAATATCACGGCCGGCTATCTGGGATCATGGCTCATTTCCAATCCGGTGACCATCCCCGTATTATATTTCTGCCAATATGAACTGGGGAGCATTATCCTCGGTTTGCAAAAAAGCGCCTGGGCCATGAATGATTATTCCCTTGAAGGCGTGATGAATCTCGGCTGGCATATCCTTTTTCCGCTCCTGATCGGCGGAATTATCACCGCCCCCTTCTTTGCCGTTCCTGCCTACTTTCTTGCCCGGCGTTTTGTCGTGGTCCTTAGAGAAAGGAATCGCCCTTGATTTCCTCCGGAAAAATCCTGAAGAAATACCAGGTGCAGCCCCTAAAACGTCTCAGTCAGTCTTTTTTAAGGGACGACAATATTGCGAGAAAAATCGTGCTGGCGGCAGACCTCCAAAAAACAGACATCGTTCTTGAAATCGGCGCTGGGCACGGCATTCTTACCCGACTATTGGCCCCGGAGGTTCGGCAGGTGATCGCCGTTGATATCGATCCGGCGATGATTGCTATTCTGGAAAAGGAACTGGTGAAGGAGCAGGAGGGAAACATTCGTATCGTCCTTGCGGACATCCTCAAAATGGATATTACCGGATTATGTGAGGGGCTTCCGGAGCAGCAGCTCAAGGTCATCGGAAACATCCCCTATGCTATCTCGACGGAGATACTGTTTCACCTGCTGGCTCATCGCCGGATGATTTCACAAACCGTCCTCATGGTCCAGAGGGAAGTGGCGGACCGCCTGACGGGCTTGCCCGGAACAAAGGCCTATGGCGTCCCGACGGTTTTACTCTCCATGCATGCCCGATTGGTAAAGCTCTTCGATGTTTCCCCCCGATGCTTCTATCCACGACCACGGGTTACATCCTCGGTCATCTCCCTTACGTTCCGGGAGCGGCCACGAGTGGATTTATCGGACGAGGTTTTTTTTGCCAAGATTGTAAAAGCAGCCTTTTCCAGCCGGAGAAAAACATTGTGGAACAATCTGAGAAGCGCCGCTTGGCTTAATCTTGAAGCTGACAAGTTAAAAGCGGTGTTGGCTTCCTGTGGACTTGACGAACATATTCGTGGCGAAGCCCTCCCGGTAGAGATCTTTGGCGTATTGAGCAATAAGCTTTTTGCGGCTGCACAATCGGTCCGCAATGACTATGGAAATGAATAACTCCGCTCCCAAGAGACATGTGGGAGTGATCTTGAAGGCCATCATCCTGGCAGCAATCGTAGTCGGTCTCCTCCTGGCAGCCAGATACTTCAATTTGCAGCAGCTGTTTCGTAACGCTCTAGCGTGGATCGAAGCGGCCGGTCCCGTCGGCCCCCTCGTATTCTTCGGGCTCTATATCGCAGCCTGCATATTCATGCTGCCCGGATCGATCCTGAGCCTGGGGGCAGGCGCGGTCTTCGGAGTCGTCAACGGCTCTTTGCTGGTCTCACTTTCCTCCACCGCTGGGGCAACGGCGGCCTTCCTGGTCGGGCGTTACTTGGCCCGGGACTTAGTAGCCCGCCGGGTAGCGGGGAACGCCACGTTTAGCTCGATAGATGAGGCCGTTGCTTCCGAAGGCTGGAAGATCGTCGGTCTCACCCGGCTTTCACCGGTCTTTCCTTTCAACCTGCTCAATTATGCCTTTGGATTGACGCGTGTATCCCTCCGCGATTATGTGCTGGCCTCGTGGATTGGGATGATGCCCGGCACAGTGATGTATGTCTATCTCGGTTCGCTGGCCGGTAGCCTGGCGGAACTAGGGGTGAAGGAAGGGGGACATACCCGCTCGCCCGTTGAATGGGCGCTATATGCCGTCGGCCTGATCGCCACCGTGGCGGTCACTGTGGTAATCACGCGCATCGCTCGCCGCGCACTTAGCCGTCGTATGAAACCGATGGCGGAACGGAAGGAAATACCTTGATGGTAAATTGGCCGATTATGCATGGATTGTGGAGTTATTGATGGAGTTCTATTCTTAACCTTCATAGCTCTACTCTTTATGTTTTACTGACCTTGTAGAGAACAAAAGCAATGCTTTATTGATATTTGATAAAGATCCGCCTTACTGACAACAAATACTAACCGACCAGAGATAAGACCGGCTTGCCTTCACCCAAAGAGCTCCGACATAGCCTTACCAGCCGTATCCCGTATCGCCTCGTCGTAAAGGGACGACATTTCGTTAGCCTCGGGATTGATCTCAATGCAACGGGCGTTGTTCTCTTTTGCAAATCGCGGAAAACCAGCTGCCGGATAGACAACACCGGAAGTACCGATACTCACGAAGAGGTCGCAGCAACGGATTGCGGCGATGGCCTCGCTCATCACACCCTGGTTGAGCATGTCACCAAACCATATAATATCTGGTCTTAGCCAACTCCCGCATTTGTCACATTTGCAACTTTTATATTTTTCGCCAATGTCCTCTGATATTCCATCGTAAGGGCACCTCAAACGCCAGAGACTTCCGTGCAGCTCGATGACGTTTTCGCTTCCCGCTCGCTGATGCATACCGTCGATGTTCTGTGTCACCAGTGTCACCCGCGGGTGCTTCTTCTCCAATTTGGCGATTACTTTATGTCCAGGGTGAGGTTTGCATGCGAGGACCGCTGCACGTCTCAATTCATGGAATTTTAGGACCTTCTCCGGATTGCCATCGAAGGCATCCTGGCAGGCATACTCCTCCCAGCGGTACTGACTCCAGACGCCGCCGTGTCCCCGATATGTGGGAACGCCGCTTTCAGCAGACATCCCAGCGCCGGTGAAAAAGACGATGTGCTCATATTGCTCAGGATCAATTGTTTTCATGTTTTCACATCCTTAGATGAAGGCTACCACGACTCCTTATGCTTCGCAACAACAAGATTATCACGTTATAAATTTAAACACATCTGGTCATCTTAAGGTATAATTACCGGGGATCCCAAAGACCTCACAAAGCAAAGAATATGGAGGTGGACCATGACAATGCAAGAAGCGATCAGGCTCTTCAATAACTATCTCAATTCAAACCATAAA
>JALNVY010000023.1 GCA_023231165.1 Syntrophales bacterium
ATACCCCGTAATTGAACAGTAAATCACTGCCGGATTGACCTTTTTCAGACCATCATAATCCAGGCCCAGCTTCCCCATGACACCGGGACGGAACTGCTCCACCACGATGTCGTATTCCCCCACTAGTTGATGAACGATCTTGATAGCCCGGGGATCCTTCAGATTCAGGGTCATGCAGCGCTTATTTCTCCCCAGATAGGCAGAAATCGCAGCTATCTTCGTTCCGGGAAGAAAAGGCGGAATAAATGCCGTCAGATCCGGCCTGGATCCGGAAATCACCCTCAGCACATCCGCCCCCATGTCAGCCAGGCACATGGTGGCGTAGGGACCTGGCAACAGCGTTGTAAAATCCAATACTTTGAGCCCTTTTAACGGTCCTGACATATTCCCTCCTTCTTTCTCATGATGACGTGGGATTACCATAAAAAAGAGGTGATTGCAAAGATGCTTTGTCATCCCCGAGAGTTGTTCATCACTATTGATTGACATGTTTGAAGAAATGTGAAATCTCTATTCGCTAATCAGCGATAACCATCCATACTCGATAAAGAAGGCCTCCGTAAATGATAGAAGATAAATGTATCAACGCTATCCGCTTCCTTTCCGCCGATGCGGTAGAAAAGTCAAAGTCCGGGCATCCGGGAATGCCTATGGGGGCGGCGACCCTTGCCTACACCCTCTGGATGAAGAATCTGAAGCACAATCCCGCAAACCCCGGCTGGCTGGACCGTGACCGTGTCGTCCTGTCCGCCGGACATGCCTCCATGTTACTTTACAGCCTCCTGTACCTCACAGGTTACGACCTGACCATTGAAGATATTCAAGCCTTCCGCCAATGGGGAAGCAAGACGCCGGGGCATCCGGAACGGGCTCATCCTCCGGGTACAGAGATGACAACTGGTCCTCTCGGCCAGGGGATCAGCCATGCCGTGGGCATGGCCCTGGCGGAAGCCCACCTGGCGGCCTGCTATAACCGCCCGGGCCACACTATCATCGACCACTACACCTATACCCTGGCCAGCGACGGCGATCTCATGGAAGGCGTGACCTTTGAAGCCTGCTCCTTAGCCGGGCATCTGGGCCTGGGAAAACTCATCGTCCTTTACGACGATAACGGCATTTCCCTTGCCGGGTCAACCGCCCTCTCCTTCACAGAGGATGTAGCCCAGCGCTTTGCGGCCCTCGGGTGGCAGGTCCTTCCCGTTACCGAAGGAAACAGCATCGAGGCCATTGATGAGGCCCTGGAATCAGCCCGGAGGGAAACGAATCGGCCCACGCTGATCAAAGTGAAGACCTGTATCGGCTTCGGAGCCCCGACCAAGGAAGGAACCGCCGCCTGCCATGGCGCTCCCCTGGGTCAGGAGGAATTAAACGCCGCCAAAGAACGACTCGGCTGGCCCCTTGAACCGTCATTTTACATTCCTGAAGACGTGCTGTCCCATTACCGGCAGTCCCTGGGAAAAGGCAAGGTCCAGGAAGAGGCATGGCAATCCGTCTTCGATCTTTATATCCAGGCATTTCCGGAACTAGCCCGGGAATTTCAGCGGGTAATGACGGGAGAACTCCCTATGGGTTGGGAAACGGCGCTCCCCGATTTCGGAGCGGATACGAAGGAAGTGTCAACTCGCAAGGCCTCAGAGACGGTCATGCAATCTCTGGCGTCGATCATCCCGGAACTTATGGGGGGATCGGCGGATCTTAATCCTTCCTGTCTGACCTGGTTGAAAGGCAAAGGGGACTTTCAGAACCCGAATCATCACGATGACGGAACGCCGGGCGCTGTAGGCGGCGGATGGAACTACGGCGGGCGGAATATCCACTTCGGCGTCCGGGAACATGCCATGGGCGCCATTGCCGGCGGCATGGCCCTCCACGGAGGGGTGATTCCCTATACGGCTACATTCTTCACCTTCGCGGATTACATGCGGCCGCCGATCCGACTGGCCGCCCTGATGGGTCTCCGGGTCATCTACGTTTTTACCCACGACAGTATCGCCGTCGGTGAAGACGGTCCCACCCATCAACCTATCGAACAGCTTATGAATCTCCGCTCCGTTCCGAATCTCAGCGTCATCCGCCCCTGCGACGCTAAAGAAACGGTCCAGGCATGGCAAGCGGCCATTGCCAACCGTCAAGGCCCAACGGCCCTCGTCCTGACCCGTCAAAATGTCCCGAACCCTAATCGTCAGGACCTGGCGGCCGCCACAGGACTTCAAAAGGGCGGGTACATTCTTTGGGATTCATCCCAGGTCAGGCCGGATATAATTTTTATCGCCACGGGATCGGAGGTTCATCTCGCCCTGGCAGCGGCACGGAAACTCACCGGGGAAGCCATTCGGGTCCGCGTCGTTTCCATTCCCTCATGGGATGTGTTCGACGCCCAGCCTGCGGAATATCGAGACCGCGTCCTCCCGCCGGCGGTAAAGGCCAGGGTAGCCGTGGAAGCAGGGGCAAAGCTGGGCTGGGAACATTACGTGGGGCTCGAAGGAGCAATTGTAGGCATGGATCGCTTCGGCGCCAGTGCCCCTGCTCCGGTGCTATACGAGGAGTTCGGTCTTACGGTGGATCAGATTGCCGACACGGCAAGATCTCTCTTCAGGAAATGAAAAAGACAAGATACCCGCGTCTTTCCGCTGTTTTTTTAATTGTCCTGATGGCCATGATGATCCTTGGCGGTTGTTCAGGGGGAAACCGGGACGTCTCCGCTACAAAGGAAATCAAGTTCGGGATTCTGCCCCTGATTCATGCCCTGCCCATCTTTGCCGCCCAGGAGCAAGGATTTTTCACCGCAGCGGGGCTGAAAGTGGAACTGATCTCCTTCAATTCAGCCATGGAAAAGGACGTGGCCATGTCGGCCCGCCAGCTTGCCGGATATTTCGGGGACATCATGACGCCCATGGTCCTCCGGTCCAATGACGTCCCGGTGAAGATGGTCGCAACGGTTTTCAATACGACCGCTTCCCGGCGCATGTTCGCTCTTCTGGCGGCTCCAAACCGGCAGACAGAATCCCTCCGCCAATTGGCGAAGGAAGGCATCGCCATCGGTTCCAATACAATCGTGGAATATCTGGCAGTAAAAATGCTTGAAAAACAAGGCATTTCTTCACAGCAGACCCGTTTAATCGAAGCAAAGAATATACCTATCCGTCTTCAGATGCTCATGGAAGGCCAAGCCCCTGCCGCCGCCCTTCCCGAACCCCTGGTCACCTTCGCCGAAAGTAAAGGAGCCCGTATCCTCGTTGACGACGCCGGCATGGGGATCTCGGATACGGTGCTTGTTTTTACCGACGACTTTCTTAAACAGCATCCCGAACAGGTTCGCGCCTTTCTCAAAGCCGTCGGCAAGGGGGCTGATTACTTGAACAATCACCCCGAAGAAGCCAGAGTCATTGCCAATAAACACTGTCGAATCCCGGAAGGGCTCGCCAAGACCCTTGCCCTACCCTCCTATCCCGCTCTCAGTTTGCCGAACCGCTCGCAACTCGCGGACATCTATGGATGGTTAAGAAAAAAGGGGATTATCTCGCGGGATATGGCCATTACTGAGATGGTTGCCAATGGCTTCCTCCCCTGACTTGCTGGCCGTTACCGGACTGGGTAAAACCTTCGGCCCCGGCACTCACCAGAAAGAGGTCCTCCGGGACGTCCATTTCCATATCGGATACAATGATTCCCTGGCCATTGTCGGGCCCTCGGGATGCGGCAAGACGACCTTGCTCCTCATGACCGCAGGGCTGCTGCCGCCTACGACCGGGGAAATTCATTTGGAAGGCGAAGCAATCCAAGGGCCATCCCGGAAAATGGCGGTGGTTTTCCAGGCCTATGGTCTCTTCCCATGGAAACGGGTCGCCGAAAATATCCTCCTGGGTGCCCAGTTCCAGAAACTCCACGTGTCTCAGGAAGCGCTGATGGCCATCAAAAGAGAGCTGGATATTGAAAACCTCGACCATCTCTATCCACATCAACTCAGCGGCGGTCAGCGCCAGCGGGTGGCTCTGGCCCGGGCTATGCTGCTGCGGCCCAGCCTGCTGCTTCTCGATGAGCCCTTCGCCGCCCTGGATCTGATCACCCGGGAACACCTGCAGGATCACCTGCTGATCCTCTTCAAAAAGCGGAAATTCAGCTTCGTTATTGTCACCCACAATATTGAGGAGGCGGTCTTTCTTGGACGGCGCATTGTGATCATGGATCCCGAGACCCATGGCATCGGCGAGATCATCGACAATCCCAATGCGGGAACAACCGGCTTTCGTACCGCGCCGGATTATTTTTCCAAAAACATGACCCTGAGACACCTGATCGAGCATCCCCATGAAAAACAGCCGCTGGCTTGACTACGCCCTGACGATAATTGTTCTGACCATCCTCTGGTATGGGGCATCAATGCTTTTGGGCTCCCAGCTCCTGCCGGACCCCCTGAGCGTCCTCAGGCGGCTGCTCCATGCCGTCAGGGAGGAGATATTCTGGGAACACACGGCGGTCAGCGCCTGGCGACTCATCGCCGCCTTGTCCCTGGCCTTTATTACCGCCGTCCCCTTCGGCCTTGTTTTAGGGAGCAACGAGCGCCTCGACCGGATCTTTGCCCCGCTTATCTATCTTAGCTATCCGATTCCGAAAATCGTCCTCCTGCCCATTATCCTCATGCTCTTCGGGCTCGGCGATCTGGGCAAGATCATCCTGATTTCCCTGATCATCTTCTTCCAGCTCCTCATCACCACCCGGGACGCTGTTCGTTCCCTGGATCGGGAAGTGGTTTACGCCCTTCAGTCTCTAGGGGGAAACCGCTGGCATTTCTACCGTCACGTCGTCTGGCCCGTGGCCCTGCCCGGCATCTTCACGTCCCTGCGCATCAGCACCGGCACCGCGGTGGCCGTATTATTCTTTGTGGAGTCCATCAGCACTAGTCGCGGTCTGGGATTATATCTCATCGACGCTTGGGGAAGGGCCGATTACACCACCATGTTCGTCGGTATCATTGCCCTCTCCGCTATCGGCATCGTCCTTTACGAGGCCTTCGATGTGATGGAAAGGAGGCTTTGTGCGTGGAAAAACCTGTGAAGGAGAATTGAGACCGCTGATCAAGTATCTGTGATTGTCTGGAAAAGCAAGGATACCCCAACAGACGTAATCCAACATGAAAATAAAATGGCTGAGGGGTGAGGAATCGAATATATTTCCCTGGATTCAACAGATAGCCGGTGCTGAGAAAAACGCCGGATTTCAACCCGTTATCAATAATGTTCTTTTCATCCATAGGTGTCTCATTTTCATTATTTACAAGTTGGACTAGATCATATATGTATAGCTAAGGATAGCACCTCTAATAATTCATGCCTATTGGGAGGAGATTATGCGTCGTGCGACAAGTATCCTGCTTAACTCCTTTTTTCTCATTCTGCTAAGTTTAATATTCTTTGCGGGAACGCCCCATGCCCTTGCCGGGAACACCATTCGTATTAACGGATCGGGAAGCGGCCTGGAAATGATGAAGCCGCTCATGGAAGCCTATGGCAAAGCCTCTCGGGGTGTTTCGTTCATAGTAGAAAAGCCATTAGGAAGCTCGGGTGCGATAAAAGCGCTTCTTGCCGGCACTATTGATATCGCGATAATAAGTAAGCCCCTAAAGCCTAAAGAAATAGCGCAGGGAGGGAAACTCAGATATTTTGGCGAAACCCCGTTGGCCATTGTAACCGGGCGAAAAGTGCCCCTAAAAACCATTTCAATCAAAGAATTAGAAGATATTTATTCAGGCAAAACAACAAAATGGCCCAACGGTGAAACCATCAGGATAGTATTGCGTCCGAATGAGGATATTGACACATACATTTTGAAGGGACTTTCGCCCGGCATGGCCGAGGCTGTAACTAAAGCACAGCGTCGACAAGGGATGATTATCGCGGTAACTGATCCCGAGTCGAACGAAGTGCTTTCAAAGACTATTGGCGGTATCGGTGCCTCAGGTCTCACCGGTGTACTTATCGGCAGATTACACCTGAATGTCCTCGCTCTCAACGGCGTAATGCCGAGCCGAAAAACCCTTGCTGACGGAACCTACCCGCTCGCCAAGAGCATAAATTTTGTTACTACCGGCAAACTTCCGCATGCCGCCTCAAAATTCCTTGACTTCATCTACTCGAACAAGGGGCACGCCATTGCGGAAAAGGCTGGAGTTCTTATAACGGCGGACGGCAAATGATATCCCGTTCCGATTCCATAACCCGCACTTCATCGGTACTGACGGCGATAATCAGCCTGGTTATCGCTATCTCTATTCCTGCGGGTTATTTCATGATTACCTACCAATACATGGGAGGAAGTGCCAACGCCGAGATCGCATTCTCTGCGAAAGCCATTGAAAGTCTGGTCTCTAATAATCCCAATTCTTGGCAGTTCGAGGAGATTCGTCTTCAGGAAATACTTGAGCGCCGCATCGATCGTGATAACCGCGAAAAGCGGATAATCAGGGATATGCAGGGACAGATCATCGCTCAAACGAACGAACCCCTATCAAATTCCATGCTGACATTTAGCCAACCCATTTATGATTCAGGGATACAGGTGGCACTAATTGAGATTAAGCGCTCAATTTCCCCTCTTGTTGCTCGGACAGCTATCATTAGCGCATGTTCCGTTCTGTCAGGAATTATGATCTTTCTTTTTTTTCGTACTTTCCCGTTGCAAGCGGTCCGAAGGGCCTATCACGACTTGGAGGAAAATGAACAACGCCTCGCACTCGCCTTAAAGTCGGGGAATTTTGGCGTTTGGGATTGGGATATCAATAAAAATGTCATTATTTGGGATGACAGGATGTACGAAATCTACGGTGTTTCACGAGACTCTGCCAAAGTGGTTATCGAAGCCTGGCAAAACAGTATTCATTCGGAAGATCGCGACATGTTTTTGGAAGAAGTCCAGACCGGAATTCTCGGAGAGAAGCCCTACAATACTGAGTTCCGTATAGAGCACACCGATGGAACGGTCAGATATATAAAGGCCAACGGCATAGTGATACGGGATATGGATGGAAAACCCTCAAGAATGATTGGTCTGAACCGTGACATCACCGGGCGCAAGCGGGTAGATAAGACGCTACTGGAGAGTGAAGAGCGATATCGGACATTGGTGGAAAATGCGAGTGATATCGTCTTCAGGACAGATGACACGGGACACTTCACCTATGTGAATCCGGCGGGACTTCGCGTCATAGGGTACCAAGAAGAGGAGCTTATTGGTAAGCATTATCCAATATTTATCCGTCCGGACATGCGTGACGAAGCCATTAAGTTCTTCGGTCGTCAGTTCGTAAAAGGGATTAAAAATACATATACAGAATATCCCGTTCTCACGAAAGAGGGTCATGAACTCTGGTTTGGGCAAAATACCCAGTCGATAGTGGAAGATGGCCATTTGATAGGCTTTCAGGCAGTTTCCCGCGATATCACCGACCGCAAACTGGCTGAGGAGAAAGTCAGGGCATCGCTTCTGGAGAAGGATATCCTCCTCGGGGAAATTCATCACCGGGTGAAGAACAACATGCAGGTGATATCCGGCCTTCTCGATCTTCAGGCAAGGTCAAGCGGGAATGCGGAGCTGACTGGAATGTTGAATGAGAGCCAGAGCCGAATTCGATCCATGGCCCTGGTCCATGAAAAACTCTACGGATCAAAGGATTTCTCAAGAATCGATCTGACCGGTTATGTGAGAACCCTGTCAAAAGAGCTATTTCAATTGCACAAAATCAATCCAGGGGAGATAGATATGATCGTCCAAACCGCCGACGGTGGCGTTTATGTGGATATTAACAAGGCGATCCCCTGTGGCTTGATTCTGAATGAATTGATTTCCAATGTTCTTAAACATGCCTTTCCTGGCGATGGACCAAGTGAATTACGTATCATCATCCACGAAACGAAGAACAGAGAAATAGAGATTGTTGTCCGTGATAATGGTTTGGGCTTGCCGGACGATGTTGACATCCACCAACCCCGGACTGGTGGTTTATATCTGGTGTACGGGCTGGTGCAAAATCAGCTTGGCGGTCAAATAGAGGTCAGACAAGGCGCCGGAACAGAATTTTGGATTAAATTTCCTTTATGATTTGTGGGAGGGGAGGTCGTCATGAGCAGTGAGAAGATCATGGTCGTGGAAGACGAATGGATTGTTGCCGATCAGCTTTGCATGAGTCTGAAAGAACTCGGATACACGGTTTGCTCAACGGCATCCACGGGATATGAGGCTATCATGAAGGTGGAATCGGATAGGCCCGATCTGATCCTGATGGATATTGTTTTGAAGGGTAGAATGGACGGCATTGAAGCTGCCGGACGGATCAATTCACAATTCAATATCCCGGTGCTTTACCTGACCGCTCACACAAATCAGAAATATATCGAGCGGGCAAAACAGACAAATCCTTTCGGTTATCTGGTCAAACCCTACAATCAGAAGGAACTGTACGCAACTATCGAGATGGCTCTCCACAAGCACCGGGCAGATAAAGAAATCGTAAACAGCGAGATGATTCTTTACAAGCACCGGGTAGATAAAGAAACCAAAGACCATCTGGACCGTTTGACAAGATGCTACACGGGAACGATAAAAACCTTCTCGGGAGCGATTGAATTGCGCGGACCTTATGCTGCCGGTCATCACCAAAGGGTAGCGGAATTTGCGCACGCCATCGCCAAGGAAATGGGACTTCCCGATTTCTCGGTGGAAGGACTCTGGTTATCGGCGCAAGTCTATGACATCAGCCTTGTGAACATGCCTATGGAAATAGTTCGTGATTCTGGAAAGTTAACAGGAGTTAATCTAACCATGTATCGTACATACCCGCAGTCGAGCTACGATATTTTGAAAGAAGTCTATTTTCCTTGGCCCGTCGCCAATATTGCCCTGCAACATCGAGAGTGTTGGGATGGTTCCGGATTCCCCCGAGGGATCAAGGGGGAGGATATTCTCATCGAAGCCAGGATCCTGGCCATTGCCGATGCCCTTGAAGATCTTACTTCTCATCGGGCCTTCCGGAATGCCTTTCCTTTAAAACCGGCCCTTGATGAAATAAGCACACACCGTGGATCCCAGTATGATCCCGATGTCGTGGACGCCTGTCTGAGGTTATTCAATGATGAGGAGAGGCTATAAGACGTAAGAATGAAGCTTCACCTTATCTCAATTCCAAATCGAAATCTGAGGAGTTATAGATGCTATTCAGCGCAGGAGTGGGCCCATAGTCATCGAATCAATGGACTGACATCTCGATGAATAAAGAACTAATTAGAGCCTGGTTTCAGGCCAGCCGTCCTCCCTTCTATATCGCTACCCTCATTCCCCTGACCCTCGGCTGGGTCGTTGCCGGTCAAACAGGCCCTTGGCATCCCTGGCGTTTCTTCCTTATAAATCTTGCCGCCTTTATGATTCACCTGGCCACCAATCTGGCCAATGATTACTTTGATCACCTCCAGGGGACCGACGCCGGCGCCTCTATCGGCGGCTCCCGGGTTATCCAGGAGCATAAAATCACCCCGGAAACGCTCAAAAGGGTAATTATCCTCCTCTATACAGGGGCCTTCCTCATCGCCTGTTATATAATGAACGTCTATCAGGTATGGGGGCTCGCGCCGATCCTACTTTTTTCTTTCCTCAGCAGCCTCTTTTATGTCGCTCCGCCCATCCGTTACGGCTATTACGGCCTGGGGGAGGTCTTCGTCGGCGTTAATATGGGGCCGATCATGGTCGTGGGAACCTATTGGGTTATTGTCGGCCGGCCCGACTGGAGCCCCTTTTATCTCTCCCTTCCCATCGGATTGATGGTTGCCTCTATCCTTTATTATCAGAGCATTCCCGACATCGATACGGACAGATCCGTCGGCAAACGAACCCTCGCCGTCCGCCTGGGAAAGGAAAAAGCCATTACCGGCCTCTTTCGCCTCTGGATGGCCATTTATGTAAGCATCATCACCATTACCCTCTCCGGCGGCCTTCACTCATTCGCCTTTTTGAGTCTTCTCTCCCTTCCCATCCTTTTCAAGATAATCCGCCTCGCCCGCCGGACCACCGACAAAAAACAGCTTGACAGTCACGGAAAATACGTCCGCATCCTCTACTTCTTTAACGGCGCCGTCATCATCGCCGCCCGCCTGCTCTTTTCCTTTCTCCCTTGACAGCACAGAAAATATTCAATATGTGTCGATCCTTACGAAAGTTGTTATTTTATCCCAGACGGCTTCACAAAAAGGAATTCCCCGTGGCAGCAAATCAAAAAAAGGCTTATCCCCCCATAACCAAGGCTTCAAAGAAACAGCACACCGAGATGGTCCGTGATATCTTCGCCACCATCCCGGAGGGATATGACCTCCTCAACCGGATTCTGAGCCTGAGGCGGGATGTGGCCTGGCGGCGGTTTGCCGTCCACAGGATGAAGTTCTTCAAGACCAACCGGTTACTTGATCTCGCCACCGGGACGGCGGACCTGGCAATGGAGGCCGCCCTGAAATATCCGAAAATTGATGTCCTTGCCCTTGATTTCGTTCAGGAGATGATCGTGCGTGGACAGCGGAAAATCGAAAAACAGCGCCTGTCGAAAAGAATCCAGCTTCTCCAGGCGGACGCAACAGCCCTGCCGCTTAATGATGGCGCCTTTGACGTCGCCTCCATCGCTTTTGGCATCCGGAACATCCCGGAACGGCTTAAAACCCTTAAGGAAATGACTCGGGTGATCGTGCCGGGCGGCCAGGTCATGGTTCTCGAAATGCATCTACCGGGAAATAAATATGTACGAAAGGTTTACCGCTCCTACCTGAACCACTTTCTTCCCCGTATTGCCAGCTACTTTACTAAAAACCAGGCTGCCTACAACTATCTATCCGATTCCATTACAAATTTTCCCAGACCAACCGTTTTTGCCGGTCTCATGCGTGAAGCAGGTCTCCATAAAATCGAACAATACCCGCTGACCCTCGGGACCACCTACCTGCACATCGGATACAAGGCACAATAAATAGTCTTGTCTATGCTCGTGTCGAACCTTCTTCAGCAGCCATGGTTATTCATGTTGCCGGTCAATCAGACAACCTTCACAATCACGGGGTCGTGCCGCTCCGAGGCTACCGGAATATCCGTCGGATAGCCGACGATGATCGGCGCGACAATTTCGCAGTCCTCGGGCATCCCCATTTCCTTCAGGATTTCGGGGTCGCGGATAGGGGTTCCCATACCGATCCAACAGGTTCCCAGGCCCCGCGCCGTGGCGGCAAACATGAAATACGCCGCCGTCAACGCCGTATCGACATCCAATGATCCGACACCTTTGGGACCTATGAAATAAACAACGCAAGGGGCGTTATAAAAGATATTGAATTGTTCATCCCTCAACATGGCCTCATATTTTTTCAGAGGTGACGTGGGATTCTTGACGATATCGTTGATAAAGTTGTTTTTGCTTTCCGTAGAGAGCCTTTTCATTAATTCCCGATCCCGGATAATGATAAACTGGCAGGGCTGGCCGTTGCTCGCCGTCGGGGCCAAGCAGGTCTCCTGAAGCATCTCTTTCAGGACGGACAAGGGAACTTCCCGGTCCTGAAAGTCACGAATTGCACGTCTGTTCTTCAAAAGGGCTTGATATTCCATGTTCTTCCTCCTTGTTAATTTTCTATCCGGCAATGATCTCGACATTGATCCAGGGGCTTTCCAGCCGTTGCTTTAAACGTGAAAACGTAACGAAACCACTAAAGCCCTAGATCCTCGCGCCAATATTCATATAAACCGACTTCCGATGCATAATGCCAAGAATCCATACCTCGGACTCAATTACTTTGAACACGACCCGGTAATCACCCACGCGGAGCTTCCAGTAGCCTTTTAGTGATTTTCGCAAAGGCACCCCATAGTTATGAGGTGCGGTCTGCAGCCGTTCTTCTATAGCCTTGCGGATTCTTTCCTTTGTTTTTCCATCGATAAGAGGCAAATCCACAACGCGAACCGAGGGATGGTAGTGCAACGTAAAAGGCATGGATCATTCCCATACATCTTCATGGGAAAGCGCCTTTTTTCGGTCGAATGTCTTCATCCGTGTATCGGCAAAAGCTGCAAGGGCAACATCTTCCCGCAAGTCAATTGCCTCCCGGATCAGGTCACGGGCAATGGTAGACATGGAAACGCCCTCGCTGGTTGCAAGGTCATGCATAACGCTGTATAGCGGCGGCTCAACAACAATGTTTACTCTCGGATTTTTGGTGGGCATGGCTCTTCTCCTTCTTGGATAAGTGTAACACTTCTGGCGCACCGTGTCGAGAGAAAATTCTCTTGCGATATTTATATCGAAAGCACCGGCGAGCAACAACTTACGCCTTTAAATAAAGAAGGTCCTGTCCCGCTGCCAATCTCCTGATATTTTCCGCCACCGCCCTGACGATACCTCCTATGGAGACGTCCGTCACACCGCCTACGTGCGGGGTCGCCATTACGTTGTATCTGAATATGGGATCATCGGGATCGGGCGGTTCTTCCCAGAATACATCCAAGCCGGCGCCGCCGATCTTCCCCGCGGCCAGGGCATGTTCCAGGGCGCCCCGGTCAACCAGTCCCCCTCTGGAAAGATTGATCAGGATTGAATCTCCTTTCATCATGTCAAAGGTATGGCGTCCCATCAGATTTCTGCTTTCCGGTGTCAGGGGAAGGCAGAGGATCACATAGTCGGACCGGACAAGCAGCTCTTTTATGTCTTCCGGGGTTCCTGCCCACTCTAAACCGAGTTCTCCTTTCGCCTTTTGAGGATTGTGGCGTTTGATGCCGATTAAGTGCACGTCAAACGCTTTAAGACGTCTTGCCAGGGCACGGCCGATACCGCCGAGGCCGATAATGCCCACTGTCTTCCCACTCAGGGCACGCCCCTGAGGAACCCCCATCTGTCTGCCGGCAAGACATGATGCCATTTTTCGGAAATCTCTTGATAAGCCGATCATCATGTATATCCCCAACTCAGCCACGGAATCGGCATTGCCCGATATATCGGTGGGGACGTTGGCGATCCGGATGTTCATTTCCGCGGCGGCTTGCAGGTCGACAGCCTCCAGACCGGCGCCGCACTGCTGAATGAGCCGCAGCCGATCGCTGCCGGCAAGATGCTCCCTGTTCACAACGCTCATGGTGGGAATCAATACATCAAATCCTTTTAACTTCTCGAAGCCGAATCGTCCGCTGGCCGCAAATTCATGCTGAGGAAGTTCGTTTTTTAGCAACCCCAGGAATCCACCCCAGGCATTTTCATGGGCGGCAAAGAGTATTTTCATTTTTCTCTCCATCCGTAGATATAAGATATTACGCTGAAGCCGGTGCATCCTTGGCGGCGATCATGTCAATATAATCTATTTCTATCAGGTTGCATGCTCCGGTTCAAGTGAAATCGGAAATAAGACAAGCCTTTTGTTAATCTCTATAAAAAATTTTCACTTAATACTTGACAAGGCGCTCGCTGTTGACTATATTCTGATCCGGCTGATAAATCAGAATAATCAATATGAGGTAAGGGAAATGGTTAAAGCAGATCTGAAGAAGGAATCCTGTTGTGCGTCCACAAGCGGGGTTACGAGTTGCTGCCGCATCGAAGCGCTGATCAGCGTCGATGAGCGGGGGCAGATGGTGCTTCCCAAGGAATTGCGGGACAAGGCGAACATCAAGGCCGGAGATAAACTGGCCCTCGTAAGTTGGGAAAAAGACGGTGCGGTCTGCTGTCTGACCTTGATCAAAGCCGACAATCTTGCGGAGCGGGTCAGGGAATTTCTCGGCCCCGTTATGAGAGATGTGGTATCAGGTTAATCGATCATGAAAGCATGTGCAAATGATTCGTCAAACAAGCAGGGCCTGTTACCCATGGCGCCCCTTGTGGCCTGCGCGGCTTCGGACAGCGAAGTTCCTCTAAGACCACCCCGTCTGGAGCAGACTTTTGTAACCGGTTCCGTGGCAGGTCCTTCGGGAAAGATCCCCCAAGTCTTGTCAGTGCTCAAAAGGCTTGACCACTGGGGATCTATCAAGGCGCGCTGGGGTGTCGGCAGGATGCACTACGCCGTCGATCCGGGTCTATACGCCCTTGGATCTCCCCAAGAGTGTTCACCCGTCCTCGTCACGGCCAATTATAAGATGAGCTTCGACTGCCTCCGGGAGGCCCTGCCGGGACGGGATGCCTGGATTCTCGTTCTCGAAACGGAGGGAATCAACGTCTGGTGCGCCGCCGGCAAGGGAACCTTCGGGACGGAGGAACTCATCCGCCGGATCACAGCCAGTGGCCTGAAAGATATGGTGAAACACCGCGATCTGATCCTGCCTCAGCTTGGCGCTCCCGGCGTCGCCGCCCATCTGGTCAGAAAACAGTCGGGTTTCAAGGTCCATTACGGGCCGATTCTTGCTCGGGATGTTGCTGCCTATCTCGACGCCAACCTCCGGGCGACAGCCGAAATGCGACGGAAAGCCTTCCCTCTGCGGGAGCGCGCCGTCCTCATTCCCATTGAAATAGTCGCCACGCTGAAGCCCGCGATGATCATCATCCCCATCCTGTTGCTCATAAGTGGGTTCGGCGGGGAAGAGGGATTCCTGCGAAATATAGCCCATGATGGCATTTTTTCACTACTTGCCTTTTTATGCGCAATTTTGTCCGGCGCTGTATTAACCCCCCTGCTGCTCCCCTATTTACCGGGACGCGCCTTTACATCAAAAGGAATCGCCGTCGGACTGCCACTAGCCATGGTCCTGCTCTATGCCTGGGGGCCCGATCTCCGGAGCTGGCGGAACATCTTGTTCGGAGGAGCATGGCTGCTTTTGATTCCAGCCCTTTCCGCCTATTTGGCTATGAACTTCACCGGCGCTTCCACATATACTTCTCTATCCGGGGTAAAGCGGGAAATGCGCTGGGCATTGCCTCTGGAAATCGGTGCCGGCCTTTCCGGGTTTGCCACTCTGCTGGCCTCTCGTTTTTTTTAGGAGGATGAAATGAAGGATTTGATCTATCTGAAGGATGTAGTCACCCTGAGGGTCGACACGGATAAGTGCACCGGTTGCGCCATGTGCTTGGAGGTCTGCCCCCATGGAGTGCTGGCGATCGATGAAAAACGCGTCCGGATCGGGAATCGCGATGCCTGCATGGAATGCGGGGCCTGCAGCCGCAATTGCCCGGTCGACGCCATGTCCGTCGAAGCCGGGGTCGGATGCGCCGCGGCGGTGATTAACGGGATGTTGAATTGGCAAGGCACTGCCTGCTGTTGTAGCGTCGATCCGAATAATCCATCCGCGGGCAAGGCAGCGGGGACCTGTTGCTCATGATCGCTTCGGCATTCAAGCTCTCCGATTTATTTTCAATCCGGCATTGATCTTGGCATTGATCCGGTGTTTTTTAACCGTCATTTAAAACGTGAAAGCAGGCTTTTCAATTCAACGCCTGTCCAATCCTGAAAACCTGGGACTTTTAACCATACCTGCAAAGAATCCGGTACGGCAATAATTTGATATGCCGTACGGATACTGCTTCCGATCGGCCAAGTTGCACCGCCATCATTCATGGGGGTATCCAGAATCTCCTTCATGATCTTAACATTGATTTTACCCTTGTTTTTATGTCCCAGGGCAAGCAGATTTTCCCGTCTGCGGACCGTTTCAAAACCGGCATTGTCATGCAGCACAATTCCCCATGATGGGTCGGTAAAATGGTTGGTCGCTACCAGCAACCCTTCTGTGTCACCGCTTCGTCGGCGATGTTCAAATGGCGCCCATTCATAGGAGATTCCCCGTGACTTATCGGCCGTATTGATGATGAAGGCAAAGTCTGTTCTGGTTGTATTGAAAAAAGCGTCTAACTGATCCATGCTGCCATAATCATTGAGAGAAGCCATCAGACTAACGATAGCCGGCACACGATTGGAATAACTGAGGGTACCACCGGAGGGAAGTCCGTTATTGAGTTGCAGATATATACCTTCTGCATTCAATCCGGTAGTCGCGTAAATGACACCGGCAAAGGTAATGATCGCGTTGGGAATTCCTGAATCAGGATTGAAAACGGTTACGGTGAGAGTTTGTGCAAATTCAACATATTTATCAAACCAATCATAATTCCTTCCCGCAATGAGGGGTTTATTTTTTGTATAGTCACCCCAGGCAATGATTCCCGAGCATCCCGACATCGAACCATAAACCTCAATGGCATTGAGCATAATTTGCTCGTTTAAGGAAAGCCCGGAAGTTTCCGCCATACCCGTAATAATATCTTTAAAACGCTGGGGATAAAACTGATACAAAGATATTGCGGTCTTTTTCATAGCGTCTTCAGAAAGGCCTTTATGCTTTTGAAAATAATCCACAACGGCATTTTGATGCAGGTTTTTTAATTCACCCCTTAACAGGTATCCATATTGGCGCCCCATCTGATGATAACTGCCATGGAGAGCCAGTATATTAAATTTTCCGCTCCGGTAATGTTTACCCCCTTCAAAGGATGAGATTAATCTTATCCCGGCTGATTCAGGTATAGGTTGTGCGTGTAGACAGTTAGTTGCAGAAATGAGCAGGATAAACAGGACAAATAAGATTCTATTAGGCATGGCATGCATAGAAATATCCCCTATTCAACAATTGATGTTTAATACTTCAATCATTGACAACTGGCAATCAGAATTTACGGATTCCTATTTGAAAAGCTGCGTAGAAGAGGAAGGCAGGGCAATTATCATGGCGCCTGCGGCATCAATGGCTCCAATACCGGTAAGTTCATATCCGGCAATGACTTTGCCGAAGTCGGGATATTGTCAATGGACTGCTTCATGATGTGGAAAGCATGGTGTGCATCCCTGTAAAATAATTCTGATGACAGAACAGCAGAATATCAGACCACGATTTTATTGATCCCATTCAAGCTTTTATTTCATCTTTTTTAATCACCCTATCAAAAATAATAAAAAGCTTGCATTTGATACTTGACAAATTTCTTACTATTACTTATATTCTGATTTATCTGATATAATTGATTATGTATTATAAATCTGAATATTCAACGTGAGGCGAAAAAATGGTTAAGGAAGATCAGAAGAAGGAGGAATAGGAAAATGAAAGCAGAAGAAATCAGGAAGGCCGTACGGGATCGTTACGGCGATATCGCCGCGAAAGCGGGGACATGTTGTCTGCCCTCGGCTGGTTGCTGCGGCGGTGAAAGTGTTATGCAAAATATCAGTTTGGGCGTCGGCTACCGTCCCGAAGATCTTCAGGCCGTGCCCGACGGGGCGAATCTTGGTCTGGGTTGCGGCAATCCCGTGGCTTTAGCTTCGCTGCGGGCAGGTGAAATGGTCGTTGATCTCGGGGCGGGGGCGGGTTTCGATTGCTTCCTCGCCGCCAGGGAGGTGGGGGCAACGGGACTGGTCATCGGTGTCGATATGACCCCCGAAATGCTCGACAAGGCCCGGGCGAACGCCCAAAAAGGCGGGTATCAGAACGTGGAGTTCCGCTTAGGGGAAATCGAAAATCTCCCTGTTGCCGACAACACGGCGGACATTATCATCTCCAATTGCGTCATCAACCTTTCACCGGACAAGGGACGGGTTTTCCGGGAGGCCTTCCGGGTCCTCAAGCCCGGGGGCCGCCTGATGGTGTCCGATATCGTCCTGCTGAAAGAACTGCCGGCAGCATTGCA
>JALNVY010000024.1 GCA_023231165.1 Syntrophales bacterium
GGGGAGTTGAACCCCGGCTTCCGGCGTGAGAGGCCAGCGTCCTAACCACTAGACGATGGGACCATGGTTGCGAGAGGAGGAGTATCTATTCAATAATCTTGCAATTGTCAAGGTGAAAATCAGGGTGCACCGCCGTTGGCGATAAACTCCGCCGCCTTTTCAAGTCTTCTGACCACCCGCTCCTTACCGAGGGTGATCATGACATCATCGATTCCGGGACTGACAGTCTTGCCCGTCAGGGCCACGCGCAGGGGCTGGGCAATGATCTTTAGCTTCACACCCCTCTCTTCGGTGAAGCGACGTAGAAATTGCTCTATCCCCGTCTTTGAGTAATCCGCGCACTGAGGCAGTTCCCGGATGATTGCCTGCAAATGCTCCACGACCTCGGGCGTAAGAAATTTTCCGGCCGCTTCGGGATCGTATGTCACCTCGTCGGCAAAGTAAAACTGCCCGCTATCGGCCATCTCGACCAGGGTCTTGGATCTGCTCCGCAAGTCATCTACGGCATGGTTCAGGAAGTCCTGATCCGAAACGTCCAGTTCTTTGGCAGTCCAGAAAGGCTTTACACACTCCACAAGCCGCTCCAGGGAATATTCTTTTATATAGTGGGCATTCAACCAGAGGAGCTTTTCGGGATTAAATATCGCCGCCGATTTACCAACGGTATTCAGATCGAAGAGATCAACCAGCTCGGTCATGGAAAATATTTCCTGATCCCCGTGGGACCACCCCAACCGGACCAGATAATTAACCAGGGCTTCGGGCAGGTATCCCATGTCCTTGTAAGCCATCACCGACGTGGCCCCATGGCGTTTACTCAATCTTGCCTTGTCTGACCCCAGGATCATCGGTACATGACCGAAATGGGGCACCTCGTAACCGAGGGCCTCATAGAGGAGGATCTGACGGGGCGTATTGTTGACATGATCATCCCCGCGGAGGACATGAGTTATTCCCATCTGGGCGTCATCCACAACCACGGCAAAATTGTAAGTGGGGTAGCCGTCAGCCCTTTCGATCACAAGATCATCAAGTTCTTCATTACTGAAGTTAATCGCCCCTTTAATCACGTCATTGACAATGGTCACCCCGTAATCGGGGCAACGGAAGCGGACAACCGAATCGGCCGATCTTGTCCTTCCCTTTTCGCGGCAAGCGCCATCGTACTTGGGTTTCCTACCCGTCTGCAGAGCAATTCTTCTCTTTTCTTCGAGTTCCTCGGGAGAACAGGTACAGTAGTAGGCCTTTTTTTCATCAATAAGCTTCTCAACCAACTCACGGTGGATATCGACACGCTGGGCCTGATAAAAGGGCCCCTCATCCCATCCCAGACCGAGCCAGGTCATGGCGTCAAGAATCGCCTGGGTAGATTCCTCTGTGGACCTTATCTGGTCCGTGTCCTCAATGCGGAGGATGAACTTACCCTGGTGATGACGGGCATAGAGCCAATTGAACAGGGCGGTCCTTGCCCCCCCTACATGAAGATACCCCGTTGGCGATGGGGCAAATCTTGTCCTGATTTCTTTATGTTGATCCATAATCACCCGCTTCTGAATAAATTGATGATGTCTTATAGGTTTGGCCGTCGATGTTTGTCAAGTCAGATTTCAAGAAATTATTCTTGACATCGCGATGGTTTTATAATCTAATTCCCCACTTTATTGAACCTTATTATTTGACGATTATAAAATCCAAAAGGCGTTCTCGAAGTTGACATGAACGGAATGAAGCAATAGTAATGAAAATCAATATAAACAACATCCCCGAGGAGGGGCTGGACATCCGGACAACCAAGGACCGGAATTGGCTGCAGTCTATCTTTGGCGGCGTGGGTGAAAGTGATTTTACACTGGACGAAATTCATATAACATGTAACGTAAGAAAATTACAACAATCCGTTTTTCTTAATGGCGCCATTGAAACCGTCATCCATATGGCCTGTTCAAGATGTCTGGAGACGGCCATGCTGCCTATTAGTGCTCCTTTTCGTTATACCCTTGTGCCGGCTGCGCCTGAGGAGAACCGGGAAGAGATAGAATTAAGTGAAGAAGACCTGGAATACGGGTACTATGAAGGGGAAATCGTGGATTGCGATCCCCTGATTTATGAGCAAATCGTCCTCCAGATACCCATTAAGGTTCTCTGTATGGAAGATTGCCGGGGTTTGTGCCCCGACTGTGGGACCAATCTTAACCTCGAGGCGTGCGACTGCCCATCTGACCGCATCGACGAGAGATTGGCCGTTTTGAAAAAGCTGAAACTGACGTCGTGAATAAACATTATTTAAGAGGATAACAACCATGCCAAACCCAGTAAAAAGACATTCCCGAACGAGGAGAAACAAGAGGAGATCCCATGATTTTCTAAGCTCACCGGCCATCTCCCTTTGCCCCCAGTGTGGTGAGAATAAAATGCCCCATCGTGCCTGTGCCAAATGTGGCACTTACAAAGGCCGAGAAGTACTCTCGCTGGTAAAGACAGCCTAAGCTCGGCGTCAAGCGCCAAGCCCAGGAAAAGATCAACTTGGCCAGGGGGGAGTGCTCTTTTCTTTCAGATATATGTGGGGCTTTGCCGTTTCGATGTGGCCGATCATCTGGCCGTGGTGCCAGGATCAATTGAAACGGATATGACGGCTGATTTTCCTAAAGACCTCAAAACGTATCCGGGAGAAGAAATCCCGCCGGCAAGACTGGGAACCCCGGAAGATGTTACAGGGCTGGTCTCGTTTCTTGCTTCGGGAGAAGCCGCTTATATTACCGGTCAAGTCATCCGCGTTAACGGCGGATTGTGTATGTAATCGGAACCATCATCAATTAACTATTCAGGAGGAAAAGAATATGGCGCTTGAGACAAAGGTCATTGAAATCATCATGGAACAACTGGGAGTTACCCGGGAAGAGTGTGTGCCGGAGGCATCATTTGTCGATGATCTCGGGGCGGATTCCCTGGACATCGTCGAACTCATCATGGAAATGGAAGAGAATTTCGGCATTCAGATCTCCGATGATGAATTGGATAAAATTCGCACCATACAGGACGTTATTGACTTCCTGAAAACCAAAGGGGTAAAGTAGGATCGTTCATTCACCGGGAGTCAATCATTGAAAAGACGCGTATTGATCACAGGCCTCGGGGCGCTGACCCCTGTGGGGAATAGTGTCGGGGAAGCATGGGAGGGCGTCTGTTCGGGACGTTCCGGCATCGGACCCATCACAAGATTTGACTGTTCTGCCCATGAAACAAAGATAGCCGGTGAAATCAAGAATTTCGACCCTCTTGTCCATGTAAACAAGAAAGAGCTGCGCAGATATGACGATTTCATCGTCTATGCCCTGGCTGCCGCCGATATGACCATGGAGGACGCTGCCCTGAGCATTGGGACCGATCAGGCCGAACGCGCCGGAGTCATTATCGGCTCGGCAATCGGAGGCCTTCACACGCTTGAAAAGGAGAAGGAAAACATCCTCCGGGCCGGTCCTCGGAAAATCTCTCCTTTTGCGATCCCCGCCGCCTTGGCCAACCTGGCCGCCGGCCATGTGTCCATCCGTTATCACCTTAAAGGACCTATTAACTGCCCCGTCACTGCCTGCGCCTCCGGTACTTATGCCATTGGGGATGCCTTCCGGATGATTGCCTGGGACTATGCGGATGTCATGGTGGCGGGCGGCGTTGAGGCCGTGGTCTGTCCCTTGGCTATAGGCGCTTTTAATGCCATGCGGGCACTGTCCAAACGTAATGACGACCCGGAAAGGGCCAGCCGCCCCTTTGACACTGACAGAGACGGCTTTGTCTTATCCGAAGGCTGTGGTCTCTTGATCCTCGAGGAATATCATCATGCCCTGAACCGGGGGGCAAAAGTTTACGCGGAAATCGCCGGCTACGGCATCACCAGCGACGCATTTCACATGGCGGCTCCGCCTCCCGGTCATGAGGGGGCGGTCCGCTGCATGACCGCTGCCTTGCGTGATGCAGCAATGCTACCTGAGGAAATCGACTACGTCAATGCCCATGGTACCTCGACGCCCCTCAATGACATCTATGAAGCCGAGGCAATCAGGACCGTCTTCGGAGACCATGTTTCCCGTCTCCTGGTCAGCTCCACCAAATCCATGACCGGACACATGCTGGGCGGCGCGGGAGGTGTAGAAGCCGTCTTTTCCGTAAAGGCGATTGAGGAAGGCATTGTCCCGCCGACGATCAATCTCCATCACCCCGACCCGGCAGCGGGGGCGCTTGATTTTGTTCCCAATATAGCCAGAAAAAAGGACGTCCGGACGGTTATGTCCAACACCTTCGGCTTCGGCGGCGCCAATGCCGTCTTAATCTTAAAAAAGTTTGAGCCATGATGGGAAAAATAATTATTGCCGCCGATCACGCCGGTTTCCTTTTGAAAGAAGAAGTTAAATCTTTCCTTTCCCACCAGGGATGGATCGTGGTAGACGAGGGAACCGGCGATGAAAGTCCGGTGGACTATGCCGATTACGCCGCCGCCGTGGCAGGAGGGATCTCTTCCGGCCAATATGAACGGGGTATCCTTGTCTGCGGCTCCGGCGCCGGGATGTCAATTGTCGCCAACAAATTCCCCGGGGTCCGGGCAGCCCTCAGCTTGAACGAAGAGATGGCCGCCTTGAGCCGCTGCCATAACGACAGCAATATTCTCGTTCTTGCCGGTAGAATGACGAACAGTGACCAAGCCTTGAGGATCGTTACGACATGGTTGCAAACCCCCTTTGAAGGAGGGCGTCATCAGCGCCGCATTGATAAGATAAGGGCAATTGAACAAAAACTGACGAAAACGGGGTCAGACTTACTTATTGACATTTAAGCTTAAATATCAATAAGTAAGTCTGACCCCGATACACAGGAGGATTCATGACATCATTATTTAAGACCGATCCGCAGGTTGCAAAGGCCATCTGGGAAGAAACGGCCAGGCAGGCCGGTAAACTGGAAATGATCGCTTCGGAAAACTTCGTCAGCGAAGCGGTCCTCGAGGCCCAGGGATGCATCATGACCAATAAGTATGCCGAGGGCTACCCGGGCAAACGCTATTACGGGGGATGTGAGTATGTCGATATCGTGGAAACCCTGGCCATCGAACGCTGTAAAAAGCTCTTCGGTGCCGACCATGTAAACGTCCAGCCCCATTCGGGAACCCAGGCCAACATGGCGGTATATTTTGCCGTTCTCCAGCCGGGAGACACTATCCTCGGCATGAACCTCTCCCACGGCGGGCATCTATCCCATGGCAGTCCGGCCAATTTTTCCGGGCGGCTCTACAACGTCGTCGCCTACGGCGTCTCCCGGGAAAGCGAAACCATCGACTTCAACGAGGTCGAATCCCAGGCTAAAAAACATAAACCCAAGCTGATCGTCGTGGGAGCCAGCGCCTACCCGCGGACCATCGATTTTAAAAAATTCAGGGAGATTGCCGACATGGTCGGGGCAGCGATCATGGCCGACATCGCCCATGTCGCCGGTCTTGTAGCCACAGGGCTTCATCCTTCCCCTGTGCCCAGCTGCGAATTTGTCACCTCGACGACCCACAAGACCCTCCGGGGACCCCGCGGGGGTCTGATCATGTGCAAACAGGATCGCGCTGCCGTGATCAACAGCCGTGTCTTCCCGGGGATGCAGGGCGGCCCGCTGATGCATGTAATCGCTGCTAAGGCCGTCGCCTTCCAGGAGGCCCTGTCGGCAGATTTCAAGGACTATCAGATGCAAATCGTCAAGAACGCCCATGCCTTGGCCGAAGCCCTCGTCACAGAGGGATTCCGCCTTGTCTCCGGAGGCACCGACAATCATCTGATGCTCGTTGATCTGACGGACAAAGGCATTACCGGCAAAGACGCCCAGGAGGTTCTTGATCAGGCAGGAATAACCGTCAATAAGAACGGTATCCCCTTTGATACCCAGGGACCACAGATCACCAGCGGTATCCGCCTGGGAACGCCGGCCCTCACCACGAGAGGCATGAAGGAAGAACAGATGAAGATCATCGCCGGTTTTATCGCCCGGATTCTCAAGGACATTAAGAACCAGGAAAAGATTCGGGAAATCCGCAGCAGCGTACAGGATCTCTGCGGAAAGTTTCCCCTGTATCCGGAACGATTGGCAAAATCAGATTTTGAAAACCGATGAAATTACAACAGGTCGGGGAAAACCGGGGGAACCATTCACATTCCTTCATAGAAAAGGCGTTTGTTCCTCATTTTCCCTTTTCCGAAGGCCCAAGTGGTCCCCTGACTGCCAATAAAAGATGACAACCGAAATGAGTCAAGAAAAAGAGCTTACAGCAGGGGACGGTAGATTGGAACGGCCATCATGGGATGAATATTTCATGAACATCGCCGGCCTGGTGGCCAAACGCTCAACCTGCATCCGCAGGCAGGTTGGCGCCGTCCTCGTACGGGATCGGCGCGTCCTGACCACGGGATACAACGGCGCCCCGACGGGGCTCAAGCACTGCCTTGATCTGGGATGTCTGCGCAAGCAGCATAATATCCCCTCGGGGGAACGCCATGAACTATGCCGGGGCCTCCACGCCGAGCAGAATGCCATCATCCAGGCCGCCCTGCACGGGGTAAGCATCAAGGATGCCGTTCTTTACTGTACTAATCATCCCTGCATCATCTGCGCAAAGATGATCATCAACGCCGGCATCCGCTCCGTCCTGATCCAGGATGGTTATCGCGATACCATGGCAGAGGAGATCCTCCAAGAGGCGGGGGTAGAGGTGCATCCGACATGAAATGCCCCTTTTGCCATAACGGTGAGAACCGCGTTATTGACTCCCGAATCAGCAAGGACGGAAGCGCCATTCGTCGTCGGCGCGAATGCCTGGGTTGCAATAAGCGCTTCACCACCTACGAGGTAGTCGAGGATGTTCTGCCCATGGTCGTCAAGAAGGACGGACGGCGGGAACCTTTCGATCGGATGAAGATCCGCAATGGACTAATCAAGGCCCTGGAGAAACGACCGATCAGTGTAGATGAGATCGATGGCGTCGTGGATCAGGTCGAACGGGCATGTCAGGAAAGCATGGGCAAGGAAGTCCCCTCTTCCATGATCGGGGAAAAGATCATGGAAGAGCTGCAAAGACTCGACGCGGTGGCCTATGTCAGGTTCGCATCGGTTTATCGGCAGTTCCGGGACGTTAACGATTTCCTTGATGAACTCAAGGATTTGCTGAATGTAAAAAAGGATGGCTGATTTCATTTATGTTTACCGGCATTATCCAGGCTAAGGGAACATTGGCGCAAATGATCAGACAGGGAGAAGAGGCCCTGTTGACCGTTAGTACCGATCTTCCTCTCGATGACATCAAGATCGGAGACAGCATCGCCGTCAATGGAGCCTGCCTTACGGTAACACAGAAAAAGACGAAAGGTTTTTCCGCGGATGTCTCTGCCGAAACCCTGGCCAAGACCAATCTGGGGCTATTGAAGACCGGCGATTCCGTGAATCTCGAAAAGGCCCTGCGTCTTACGGATTTTCTGGGTGGACATCTTGTTTTGGGACATGTGGATGGTCTCGGCAGGATAGTAGAAAAGACCGTCCGGGCAAAGTCCGTGCTCTTCACATTTGAAGTCCCGGACCAGCTCATGAAATACATCGTGGAAAAGGGATCCATTGCCGTCGACGGGATCAGCCTTACGGTCAATCGTTGTGTGCGGAATCAATTCCATGTTAATATGATTCCTCATACTGCCCAGGGAACAACTCTGGGTTTGAAAAGGGTATCGGAACCGGTGAATATAGAAACGGATATCATCGGTAAGCACATAGAAAAGTTAATGATGAACAATCGCGGCGGCAACTCGCATGTAGATTGGAAGTTATTGGCAGAACACGGTTTTTTGAGGTGAACAATGGGTGTAAGTACAATAAGTGAAGCCATTGAAGACATTCGCAATGGCAAGATGATCATCCTCGTTGATGACGAGGACCGGGAAAACGAGGGCGACCTGTGCATGGCCGCCGAATTTGTAACCCCCGATGCCATTAATTTTATGGCCAGGCATGGCCGGGGGCTGATTTGCCTGACCATGACGGAAGAACATGCCGATCACATGCATCTAATGCCGATGGCGAGGGATAACCGCTCTCGTTTTGGCACGGCTTTCACCGTATCCATCGAGGCCAAGAAGGGAGTTACCACGGGTATTTCGGCATTTGATCGCGCCACTACCATTCGCGCCGCTGTGGCCGATGGCGCCAAGGCCGATGATCTGGTCAGTCCCGGACACATCTTCCCTATCCGGGCAAAAAAGGGCGGTGTCCTCGTAAGAACGGGGCAAACGGAAGGGTCCGTTGATCTGGCTCGCATCGCCGGGCTCAAGGCGACCGGTGTCATCTGTGAAGTAATGAAAGACGATGGCACCATGGCCCGCATGCCCGATCTGGAGATTTTCGCCAAAGAACACGATTTGAAGATTGTCACGATCGCCGATCTCATCGATTTCCGCATGCAGCATGAATCCATGATTCACCGTGTGGCCACCGCCGATATCCCCACCCATTACGGAGGGATGTTCAAAATGACTGTCTATGAAAACGATGTGGATGACACGCAGCATGTCGCCCTGGTAAAGGGGGATATCAAGCCGGAAGATGAAGTTCTGGTGCGCGTCCACTCTGAGTGCGCCACGGGAGACGTCTTTGGATCGGCGCGTTGTGACTGTGGAGATCAGCTCCACCGGGCAATGGAAATGGTGGATCAGGAAGGAAAAGGCGTGATCGTTTACATGCGGCAGGAAGGCAGAGGTATCGGCTTCGTAAACAAGATCCGGGCCTATGCCCTCCAGGATGAAGGGAAGGATACCGTCGAAGCTAACATCGAACTCGGATTCAAGGCCGACTTGCGGGATTACGGGATCGGCGCTCAGATCCTGGCCGATCAGGGGGTGCGGAAAATGCGGCTTATGACCAACAATCCCAAAAAAATTGTGGGACTCAATGGTTACGGCATCACTATCACCGGCCGGGTGTCGATTGTCATCGAGCCCAACGAAAACAACATCCGTTACCTGACGACGAAAAAGACAAAAATGGGGCACCTGATATAAATTTATCAATGGAGGCTGAGCATGCCAAAAATTATCGAAGGAAAAATTATTGCCAAAGGGATGAAGTTTGCCGTCGCTGCAAGCCGATTCAACGATTTTATCTCCAGCAGACTCATCGACGGGGCCGTTGATGCCTTAACAAGGGCCGGAGCAGATGAAAAAGACATTCAGCTCTTCAAGGTTCCCGGGGCCTTTGAACTGCCTATAACTGCGAAAAAACTGGCAAAAAGCGGCCGTTATGATGCCGTTATTTGTGTCGGAGCGGTGATTCGCGGGGCGACACCCCACTTCGAATACGTCAGCGCCGAGGTATCCAAGGGAATAGCCAGCGTGGGACTCGAAACCGAGATCCCTGTCTCCTTTGGCGTCTTGACAACGGATACGATTGAACAAGCCATCGAGCGGGCAGGCACCAAGGCAGGCAACAAAGGCTGGGATGCCGCCATGGCCGCCATCGAAATGGTAGATCTGTTCAGAAAGATCTAAGACAAGCCCATGCAAGAAAGAAGAAGGGCGCGGGAATTTGCCTTACAGGTCCTGTATGGAATGGATCTCCAAGACCGGAATGTATCTGAGATCCTAGATTTTTTTTGGTCAATACTGGAAAACCACGAAGATTTGGGGAAGCAACTTCCACGAGATGAAGGGGCAAAGCAGTTCGCCCTCCATCTCGTACAGGGTACCTGGGAAAATATCGATCAGATTGATAGCATTATCCGAAATTACTCGGAGCATTGGTCCTTGGAGCGGATGTCGAGGGTGGACAGGAGTATTCTCAGAATGGCCGTGTATGAAATTCTCTTCTGTGAAGATATTCCCCCGAAAGTCTCTCTGAACGAGGCCATCGACCTGGGAAAATTATACGGATCGGAAAATTCCGGGGCCTTTATCAATGGCATCCTCGACGCACTCTATTTGGATAAACTGGCAAAAAATCCTTGACAATGTGTTTTTGTGTGATAGAAGACCGGACACAGCGGTGATTTAAAGGTAAATTGCTCCGCTCTATAAATGTGCTAAAGCACTGATGGTGATTGAATCTAACCCGTGCTTGCGCATGGGTTTTTTTTTGCCGATAACCTAATTCCTAAAAAGGAGATAAACTATGCAGATTTCTTCGGAAAGCATCAAGATTGGTCATCCGGATGTGGTGGCGGACATCATTGCCGCCAATGTCATCGCGGCAATCCTGGATGAGGAAAAAAAATTGGGTATGGACCTCAGCAACATGCCTCATTGCGGCATCGAGGTATTCCTTGGCAAAGGGATCTGCCTCGTAGGGGGTGAAGTCAGGACCAGGGTTTACGTAGATATCGATAAAATCGCCCGGGATTCAGTCCTGGATATTGGATACAACCACGCCGCTGTGGGTCTCAATGGTCATCTCATGGGCGTCCTTAACGCCATTATCCCCCAATCCCCTGACATTAACGTCGGTACGAGCATGGAACTGAACAAGTGTAAAGAAATAGGCGCCGGAGACCAGGGGATCATGTATGGCTTTGCCTGTGATGAAACACCGGAACTCCTTCCCCTGCCCTATGTGCTGGTAAGCAGACTTATGCGCGCTTTTGAAGACTGCCAGGACCCGATCTTCGCACCCGACGGCAAGGGACAGGTTTCCATAGATTACGATGAGAAAACGGGTAAGCCGAAGCGTCTGGTCAAGGTTCTAATGTCCAATTCCATTGACTACCGCTACGTCAAGGGAAGCAAGAACACGGTCAAAGATCGGGCCAAAAAGATTGCCTTTGAATGTCTGAATGACTGGGTCGACAAGAAGACGGAATTTCTCTTCAACCCGACGGGAGAATGGAACGCCCTCAATTCCTGTAGTGCCGCTGATTCAGGAGTAACGGGGCGCAAGCTGGTCGTGCAGTTCTATGGCGGTTATCCGGGCGCACAGCTTGGAGGTGGATCGGTCGTAAATAAATCACCGGAAAAGGTTGACTGTTCCGCCGCCTTCGGAGCCCGTTATGTGGCCAAGAATATCGTCGCCGCCGGTCTGGCGGCAAAATGCTCCATCCAGTTGGCTTACGCCATCGGCATCGCCAAGCCTTTTTCAATCTATGTCAACACCTTTGGGACCGGCGTCATTTCGGACGGCAAACTGGAGAAAATCATTGAAGATTGTTTTGATCTGACTCCCGGGGGAATGATCACCCGTTTCGGACTTCTAAATGCCAGTGTCTACAGGGGTATCCCCAAAACATTGTTCATGGACGGATATAAATGGGAAAAGACGGATATGGCCAAGCAACTTAAAAAGGCAGCAGCGTAAATAAACAAATCTAACAGCTTATTGTGAAGGGGCTTCGGGTGCCGGGTTAATCCCGGCGGCGTGGCCCCTTTTTCATGTTGTTCTTTATTGAAAACATTCTTCTCCTGTGTTACTGAAAGATAAAAACCATTCTGGGAGTAGTCTATGAACGCTAAATACACCCCTCAGCAGATTGAAGAGAAGTGGCAGCGGCACTGGGAAACAGGCAAGACCTTCTCGGTGAAGGAAGACTCGCAAAAGAAAAAGTACTATCTCCTGGAAATGTTTCCCTATCCTTCCGGGAAAATCCATATCGGACACGTCCGGAATTATACCATCGGCGATGTCGTTGCCCGCTATAAGCGGATGCGGGGATTCAATGTCCTCCATCCCATGGGCTGGGATGCTTTCGGTATGCCGGCAGAAAATGCCGCCATTGCCCACGGTATCCATCCTTCCGTCTGGACAAATGAAAATATCGCTCACATGAAAAAACAGCTCAAGCGCATGGGGTTCAGTTACGACTGGGACCGGGAAATCTCCACATGCGAGCCTGAATATTATCGATGGGAACAACTTTTTTTCCTATGGATGTACCAGAAAGACCTCGTTTACAAAAAAACTTCCATGGTCAATTGGTGTCCCGACTGCCAGACCGTCCTGGCCAACGAACAGGTAGAGGCAGGACTCTGCTGGCGCTGCTCAAACGAAGTATCCCCAAGAGAACTGGATCAGTGGTTTTTCCGAATCACCGCTTATGTGGAAGAACTGCTGGAGCGCTGCGATCACCTTCCCGGCTGGCCGGACAGGGTCCTCACCATGCAGAAGAACTGGATCGGGAAGAGCCACGGATGTGAACTCTCCTTTCCCATGTCGGACGGCAAAGGGGACATAAAGGTTTTCACGACCCGCCAGGATACGATTTTCGGCGCAACCTTCATGCTCATCGCCGCCGAGCACCCCCTGGTTATGGAACTGGTCAAAGGGAAAGAACGGGAAGATGAGGTCAGGGAATGGGTTGATAAGATCAAGAAACACGACAAGGTTATGAGAACCTCCGATTACTACGAGAAAGAAGGTATCTTTCTCGATACCTATTGTCTCAATCCGGTTACAAAAAACAAGATGCCCATTTATGCCGCCAATTTTGTCCTCGCTGATTATGGCACCGGCTGCGTCATGGCGGTGCCTACCCATGATCAGCGGGACTTTGAATTCGCGAAAAAATACGATCTACCCTTGATTGTGGTCATTCAACCGCCCAAAAAGGTCCTGAATGTCCATACCATGACGGAGGCCTACGTAGAAGAAGGCATCCTCGTCAATTCCGGTCCCTTCAATGGCATGGAAAACATGAAGGCCCTGGATAAGATTGCCGAATATCTGGAATCTCTGGGCCGTGGCAAGAAGACTATCCAGTACCGCCTGCGGGACTGGGGAATATCCAGACAGCGATACTGGGGCACCCCCATTCCCGTAGTTTACTGTGAGAAGTGCGGGGCGCTGCCGGTGCCCGAGCAGGACCTGCCCGTTATTTTACCCAGAGATGTGAAGCTCACCGGTGAAGGCGGATCGCCCCTTGCGAAGCATGAGACCTTTGTAAAAACGTCATGCCCCAATTGCAACGGGCCGGCGCGCCGGGAAACAGATACCATGGATACCTTTGTCGAATCATCATGGTACTTTGACAAATTTTGCTGTGCAGCCTTCAATGATAAACCAGGACTAGACCGGAAGGCGCTTGATTACTGGATGCCTGTGGACCAGTACATCGGAGGCATCGAACATGCCATCCTCCATCTTCTGTATTCAAGGTTTTTCACCAAGGTACTAAGGGACTTCGGGGTCATCGGCGTTGATGAACCTTTTACCAACCTGCTGACCCAGGGCATGGTCTGCAAGGAAACAATGAAATGCCGTCAGCATGGTTATCTCTTCCCGGACGAGGCCAAGGAAGGCCGGTGTATCCATTGCCAGGAGGAGGTTGTCATCGGCAAGACGGAAAAAATGTCCAAATCCATCAAGAATGTTGTCGATCCCGATTATCTTATCGAACGCTATGGCGCCGATACCGCCCGGATATTCTGCCTCTTCGCCTCCCCTCCGGAGAAAGACCTGGAATGGAGCGACCAGGGGGTGGAAGGCTCCTATCGCTTCCTCAACCGAACATGGCGCATCGTTACGGACTATCTCGATGACATCAGGGACGTTGCTCCCTTTGATGGTAGCAGTGTTCTCGACGGTGACTTGAAAAACCTGCGTCGAAAAACACACCAGACGATTCGCAAGGTTACCAGAGATATCGATGATCGCTTTCATTTCAACACGGCCATCAGCGCCGTCATGGAGCTTGTCAATGCCCTTTATCAGGTTCCCCGGCCGGCGAAGGATGATTTGACAGCCCTTTCGGTCATCAGGGAGACAGTTAACTCCCTGATGTTACTGCTGACACCCACGGTCCCCCATTTTTCCGAGGAACTATGGGAAATGCTGGGAAACAAGGTAAATACCGCTGATTCACCCTGGCCGGAATATGACCCCACCGTGGCCACGGAGGAGGAAATCACCATCGTCATCCAGATAAATGGCAAGGTGAGAGGCCGGATCTCCGTACCCATCGATGAGGAGGAAGAGTCAATCAAATCGCTGGCACGAGCCGATGAAAAGATTGTCAAGATGATCGAGGGGAAAACGGTCCTGAAAGAGATTTATGTACCCAGAAAATTACTAAATATTGTCGTCAAGGAGGGCTAAGATGAAAATCGGCATCGCAACTCCCCGGATTATCATCCTCCTAACCATTCTCCTTATGCTGAGCGGCTGCGGCTACGGTTTCTCGCCCGGGGGGGAGTATATTGATCCTGATGTTAGGAAGATCTTCATCGAACCCTTCGCCAACCGGACTAGCCAAGCCAACCTGGAAGACACCATCCGCCTGGCCATCACCGACTGGTTCGTAAGGGGAAAACGGTTTCAGATCGTCAGTAGCGAGGATCAGGCCGACGCTATTTTCCGGGGCACGGTCAAAAGCCTTACGACAGCCCCTCTCTCCTCCCGGACAACAAACGTGGCCGCGGAAGAACGGATGACTTTAACGCTGGAACTATCCTTTGAGGACAGGAGGACAAAGAAAGTTATTTGGAAGGACAGTAATTTTCCCGGTTCTCAGGATTACCCGGTGGCCAATGTCAACGATACGGAAATCGCACGCAGAAACGCCCTCTCAAAGCTTTCCAGGGATACCGCCGAGAGGGCATATCGCATGATGATGTCTGACTTCTAATCAGGCTGTGGCCTGGAGGGCGTTCACTTTCCTGGTTAATCGGGAAATCTTGCGGGAGGCGTTCCTCTTATGGAAAATGCCTTTTGCGGCAGCTTTGCTGATTTTGGGAATTACGGCAATGAGAGCCGCTTTGGCTCCATCCTGTTCCTTCTTCTCTACTGCCTTGACGATGGATTTAATTTCCGTTTTTACACTGGAACGGATAGACGCATTTAGCAGACGCCGGCTTTCGCTCTGCTTCATTCTCTTAATCGCTGACTTATGGTTGGCCAAAAAACTTCCTCCTTCATCCTTATTCAATCAAGGGGACTCTTTTATATAAATTGCCGACTTCTGTCAAGAATAAATTGCGCAAGCCCAGAGGTTAGATGAAAACAGGTCATGATGTAGCTATAATTGAGGTTGGTCCCCGGGATGGCCTTCAGAACGTAACAGCCTTTGTGGAAACGGCGCAGAAGGTTTCTCTTATCCGGCGCCTTGCAGCCAGCGGTCTGAAGGAAATTCAAGCCGGCGCTTTTGTAAGCCCCCGGTCAATTCCCCAGTTCCGGGACATGAATGAGGTTATAGCAGGAATAATAGCCTTGCCAAAGGTACGGTTTTCCGTGCTTGTCCCCAATCTTCAGGGGGCCCGCGAAGCTGTCAAAAGCGGTATTGAAAAGTTGATCTTCTTCTTTTCCCTCAGCGAATCTCACAATCTCAACAATGTCCACCAGACAAAAGAAGCATCGCTCAAAGGACTGGAAGTTATCCGAAGAAACTTTTCTACCGAGACGCCTATCGAACTTTGCGTTGCCTTGGCTACAGTTTTCGGTTGTCCATTTGAAGGATACATGACTACGGACCATATTCTTAAAGATATTCATAAGATCGCCAATATGGGCGTCAAAGAGATCTCCCTCTGTGATACCGTCGGTTTCGCCAACCCCAGGCTGGTGGAAGAGATTACAGCCGCCTGTCTGAAAGATTTCCCGGAAGTCACCTTTGCCGTTCATTTCCACAATACCAGAGGTTTGGGTCTCGCCAACGCTCTGCGGGCTTATGATGTCGGCATTAGGAGGTTTGACGCCGCCGTGGGGGGATTGGGCGGCTGTCCCTTCGCCCCCGGCGCCTCCGGAAATATCGCCACCGAAGATCTGGTATTTATGTTCAACGAAATGGGAATACCGACCGGAATCGACCTGGACTCCCTCTTAAATGTCTCCGGCTACCTGAAGGAGATTCTACCCGGAGTAATCTTGTCCAGCGCGGTTTACCAGGCGGGATTGCCGCAAGCGCAGATATCGGGCCCGAAATGCGGCGCACCGGGAGGAAATCCCCCCTTCCCCACTCACCGGGACTGGTGAGTGAGAATTTTTCCCTCTCCTTCAGGGGGAGAGGCAGGGTGGGGTAAATATCATCGCAGCGTAATATGAAAAGGTCGCCAAAATAGATAATATCATATTATTGAGGAGGATAAGGATGCTGAATCGAGAAGAGGCGTTACTGGCAGTTATCGACATCCAGGGGAATCTCTATCTGGCCATGGATGAAAAAGAATTTCTTCTGACTAATACGGCAAAACTGATCAAGGGGATCAATGTTCTTGATATTCCGATTATCTTGACAGAACAAGTCAAGATCGGGCCGACGATCCCTGAACTTGCCGGTCTGATGCCCGATGTGAAACCGATAAACAAGAACAGCTTCAGTTGCTGCGGCGATGCACAATTCATGGCGGCCCTGACCGCATCGGGGAGAAAACAGGTCCTCGTCTGCGGCATCGAAGCCCACGTATGCGCCTATCAGACATCCATGGACCTGATGGAGCGGGGATTCGAGGTTTACGTAGTCGCCGACGCCGTTTCATCACGCACGGCCGGCAACCGGGAAATCGGCATTCAGAAACTACTCGCCTCCGGCGCCATCTTGACGAGCACCGAGATGGCCCTCTTTGAGCTTCTGAAAACGGCGACGGACCCGAAGGCCAAGGACGTATTCAAGATCATAAAATAGCAAGGCTTATTCTGACTAATTCAGTGGTGATCCCCAAGAGCTAAAAGTTTGCTATTGATGAATTCTAGTCGGGGAAACGGGAAGCGACATACTATGAAAAGCGATGGGAAAAGAGTCGGCCTTGCCCTGGGCGGCGGTGGTATCCGTGGCATTTCCCATATCGGTGTCCTTAAGGTCTTGGAACGGGAGGCCATTGATATTGATCTAATTGTGGGAACAAGCGCTGGCGCACTGATTGGCGGCGCTTATGCCAGCGGTCAATCTCCCCTGGAAGTTCAGGCCAAAGTTGAAGCTTATCTTCGCAGTCACGAATTCGATTCTACTGCGCTCAAGTCCATCGGTCTGACCGTTTCACCAGAGCAGAAGGGCCGTTTCAGGAAGGCGCAGTCATTCGTCATGAACCGCTACTATATGATCCGCTCCTTCTTCCGGCTATCCGTACTCCCCTCCGCGGATTTTCATTCCCTGATCAGCTATTTTCTTCCCGAGATGGACATCCGCCAGACCCGCATCCCCTTCCATGTCGTGACCACGGACCTGATCACCGGCAGGCAAATTGTTTTTTCCGAGGGGCCACTCCGACCGGCCGTGCTAGCAAGCTGCGCTATACCGGGGGCGGTCGAACCGGTCCGGTCGGGAGAGTGGCTACTGGCCGACGGCGGCATCACGAGCCTCGTTCCCGTACGTGCGGCACGCGAGGCTGGAGCTGACGTCGTGATCGCTGTGATAGTGGATCGCGACCTTCCATCTTCCGAAAGCATGGGGACAGCGCAGGACATTTTCTATCGTGCCGGGGAAATTACAGCGAACAAACTTGAGGCCGTGGAACTGGAGGATGCGGACGTTATCATCTGGCCCGACGTGGGAGATCTCCACTGGATGGACTTCAGCCGGTCGGGAGATCTTATCCGGGGGGGCGAGGAGGCAACCCGCAAGGTGCTGGGGAAAATTTATGCTTCTCTTCCCCTGAA